>JAHFQL010000004.1:0-12217 GCA_023259315.1 Candidatus Woesearchaeota archaeon
AAACTATTGAATCCGGGTTTGCTCTACCATATTCATATTCATGATTTTCAAATCTGGTGCTGTCTTTGCTGAATCCGACAACAATCGATTTATCATCTAGGTAAAATGCTGTGCTCCTGACCTCACCATCCCTCAAAGGCCTTCCTGGAGAATCAATGGCTTGTACAAGATTAGCAAAGGATTCTTGCTCTTTATTGCTTTGTCTTAGAAGTTTTGAGCCAAACAATACTGTAGGAAAAAAAATTAATAATGCTAGTATAGTCCAGAAAAGAAAGCTAGTCATTATTCCTTTTTTCATTTTAATTATTTCTTGGCTGATCTAGTAACAGACTTGCATAAATCAGGGCAATTTGTAGATGCTGATGAATCTGGACTTGGACATGCTTGATTTGATTCTTTTGTTTGCATTGAAAAGGAACAAGGGCATTGGTCGCTTAATCCAATAACTCCGTCCCCATCACAATCTGATGTCACGCCTTCAGTCTGGCCCCTAAGCCATGGAACTTGCTTGCCAGTAAATATTGGAATAACTTCGAACAAGACAGCTAATAGGAGAACTATAGCAAGTACTGCTGTGATAATTACTCCAAAGCCCATTTCAAAAGATTTTTTATTTTTCATTTTTATCCTCCTTGCTCCTCAAATGGCGGACCAAATAACCTTACTTTTTCTTCCATTAAAATACCATCCGTCTTAAATCTTTTTGGAACATCTGAATCGTCGCCCACATAAACCCAGCATTTATTGCATTCTATTAAAGATTCCTTAAAATTTCCCTCATTATATTTCCATTTATCTTTTGTATCATAATAAACTTTATCAAAATAAATGCCTTGTTTATTTGGAAGTATTCCAGATTCTGATGAAAATATATTTTTAAGTTCTGTTTCAGTTAAACCCTTTCTGCCAAATGACAAATCCTTAGCTTCAATTCTAAACATATACGGAACCCTTAAATCTGTTCCGGTATAATAATAATATGTGCCAGAAGAAAATGGTGGATTTATAATTTTCCATTCATCCAATTTTCCATAATAGGTTCCTTGGTAAAAAGATTCCTTATATTCTGCACCGCCGCATACCTTCATATTTTGCTCTATGATTTTCATGCAATCATCATCCAATCCTTCTGCTGAAACATCGCACCCAAAAGAAGTAAACACACCAGAATAAGTTGGAAAAAAGCAGACATTTCCATCTCTTGTTTTGAATGCCAGATTTCTGTCATCAAGGCTTCTTTTACTGCCACTAACGTAAATATCTCCGTTATAAAATATAATATTAGTTATAGTATAATCTTGAGGGCAATTGTCCTTGCAAGGGGATTTACCAAGATAGTTGTTATAAAAATTTTGAGCAGCCTGTCCTTCTCCAACAACGCATGGAAGTTTTCCGCTTATGATATTGTGCTTGACTACCTCCTTTTTTTTGTTTTCAAGCTCTATGAAAATGCCTTGCTCTTCCTCTGATTTTGACAGTTTAATCTTGAAATTCGCGATTTCATTTGAGAATGGCTTATATTTGAACACGCAAGGCCCGTTGCCTTCGCTCCTTAATATGCTTGCAATATTTTCATAAGTTTCCTCAAGACTTTTATCAGATTCCAGCTCAGGCTTTTCTGAATTAGTCCTCATTAAACCTAAAATGTACCTATCAGCTAGGAGGTTTGCGCCTTTTGCAAGCCCATTCAATATTGCTTTGGGTCCGATTAGAAAAGATGCCAAGACTACTATTAATAAAGCAATTAGTAGAATGTAAGTCAAAATAGTAGACAGGCCTGTTCCTTTTTTGTTCATTTTAGCGCAGATTTGAAGATTTCAATTATCTTGGTGCCGATACCGCTATACCAAACTAGCGCAAACACTATTAATGCGCCGACAATAATCCATCCTATGATTTCTTTTCCAATCATTCCTGTTCCTTCTTCGGATTTTTTGTTTTTTAAAAGTTTCATTTTATTTTTCCCTTATGTCTTTTACAATACTACACTTGCTATATTGTTGCATCTGGCTTAAAGGCATTACATAAAGCGTATTTACTTCCCTATCCCAAATAAGTGGGCTTGCGAAATCAACAACTTTTTCTGAAGCACCCCTAGTTATTGCATAGCTCCCAGCTCCAATAACTACTGCACTAACACCAACTACTATCCATCCAACAGGTCCACTGACCATTGTTAATCCTACAGCTGCAACTTTAGCACCAACGCCAAGCCCAACCCCAAGCGCAACAACATTTGACCAATGGTAAGTCTTGGTATTTGGACTGCCAAAGCTGATTGCATAAGTTTCTCCGGGCTTTATATCGGTTAATATTGTGCGGCCTTCTCCACCATACTTCTGTATGTAATCACCATAAGAAAAATAATTTTCTTTTTTTATATAACAGTTCGTCTTTGAAGGACAATCCCAATCATTATAAATATAGTATTTATTTGTGTCAGGATTTTCTTTGCTGCATATTCCTCCTTTGTTCCAGCAACCATATTCGGTATAGCAGCAGGCTTTTTTGTTTTTTTGATTGCAAACATCATTTTTCTTGTCAATCAGCAAATAAGAAGGGTCGGCAGGTATTTTGCTTCCGCAGCTAGTGCTGGTGCCAACATCCATGCAAAATCCACCATTTGGTTTGCAAAAATCTCCATCTTCATTAGCTTTGTAAGGTGTTTCAAACAGATAATGCAAGAATTCTTCATTCTTAATCTCTCCTTTGAATTTTGAAGTTTCTCTTAAATTTAAATTATAACATACAAAACAGTTGCTAGAAGCACCAGTGTCTTCTTTAAATACATCTTCTATTCTCCCTTCTCCAAATTGATGCCAGCATTTTGTCATCAAATCTGCTATTTCATTTTCAACTTGAAGTTTTGTAGCATCTTTATTTTCTGGTATATATTTATCAATAGTTCTGCAAAGCAATGGAGTTGCGACATTTGTAGGATGGATAATACCATAACGTATTTCAGTAAAATATTTTTCCCTTAACACTACGCTTTCTCTACATATAGATTCTGTTGCCTTTGCTTCTGCCTGTCCCTTGAAAACTTCGAAAATTGCAACTATCAGTAAAAAAGCTACAATGGTCAATAATACATTAGCAAGAAAACTCCTTAATTGAGATTTCTTATTTTTGCGGTAAAAAAGCATGCCCTATCCTCCAAACAATAAAATAGTATAATGCTACAGCAATTAGTAAAGCTAAAATTATTGTAATAACTGTATTAGAAATTTTTGTGTCAGATGCCTCTTGACTTTTTTTATCAGTGAAAAATCTGAACATTGATATTTTGACCATATCAAAATCCTGAAGAATCACATATATAAATATGTCGGATTTATGATAAAAATAGATTATCTGTTGGGCAAACAGCAGCATAATGTGTTTTGCTGTGTATTATCTTCATATTTGCCTGATATTTGTGTCTCGTCTGCAGCGCAAATATTTCTGGTGTTTCCAGAAGCATAGCCAACTGTTTTGCAGCCTCTGTCACAATTTAAGGAGCCTTCTTTCACCCCTTCGCTGAATATTTTGAATCTTCCTGTGAAGATTATGAACAGCACCACAAGGACTGCAAGCGCCATGGCTGCTATTATTATTGTGTTGATAGAAATGCCTTGGGATTTCACTGAAAATTTCAGAAATTTTCGGAACACCAAAAATCTCTGATTTTTGCGTGTTTTATTCATATGGCTCATAATTTATGTTCTTGGCTTGCAGCAGCAACCGTTCTTGCTGTCGCTGAATTCCCCTGGAATGTATTGCTGGCCCTCAGAACAAGATTTGTCTTGGGCAGGGTTAATCGCTGATTCTGCATTTAAAGTAGCGCACTTCTGAGCGCAAGTATCTGTTTCCTTAAGCGTTTTTGTAAATATGCCCAATCTGCCAGTAAATATGGCAAAAAGCACAACCAAAACTGCCAACCCGAGGGCTGCTATTATTATTGTGTTGATAGACATGCCTTGGGATTTTTTGTTCATTTGTGTTCCTCTTTTATATTTTAACTTATGAAGGAAGTTATATTTAAATATATCGAAGTTTCCAAATGATTTTATCTGCAAATATCAAGTTTTACAAACATCTGGCCTGTGGCTATTGGCAGAGGATAGATTTTCGATGTTTTCTCACCTTTACATTCTTCACCAGATTCAACCAATGGAGAATTTATGTCAACATAGGCCAAAAATTCGTATTTCACTTTCCATTGGTCAAAAGTTTTCATAAATACTTCATCTGCTGTAAGTTTAACATATCTGCATGAGTCTGAGTTTGCAGCATCATTGCATATTAATTCTGTTCCCCGAGCGCAATCGTAAAGAAGCTCTGACATAGTTAGCTGCGAGCAATCTTTGGCAGATGTTTTAAGGAATGTATTGATTGTATTTGAAGCTAATTCCGAGCTTATAAAGTCATTCCTTGACTGTGATGGCTTGTTCAACCCTACTTTTGCGAATATCACTATGCCTATCAGCAAGATGACTACAACAACTGCCAACCCCATTATTTCCATTTGAGATTTATCGCCTTTCATATCATCTCGTAAAAGTTTCTATAGTTAATATTCCGAAGCCATACAATTTTGTATCGGGGTTGTATATTGATATGGGTACATTTGTGGTGAACTTGTTTTTGAAATTTGTGAGTCTATTTGAATACAATTCCCAATTTTTATCTTCTGGGTAGATTTGTCTTACTTTTATATCGCTGAACTCCAGCAGATCATAGTAATAAATTTGATTTTGGTCTTTAGATATTATATTTTTGGCGGATTCCATTTTTAGCTTGTCGATGCAGTTTTCTCTTATTATATTGTCATTGCTGCATTGCAATTCCGGCATAAACATTATTCTTTGCACGATTGAAATTGAATTGCTCTGTGCAGACTCCTCCTTGTATGTTTCCAAATTCCCTCTTATCAACTTACCATACAGTATAAAACTTATAGCGATTAGTATGAAGAAGACTAATACAACCACAATCGTTTCAAAAATCTGCACCTGGGCTTTCTTTTTCATGGCAAATTTTCTGTTTTTAATAAATTGTCGGGCAGGAAAATTTTTGAGTTTCTTTATTTTGGATTGATACATCTTTTGAAGCAGAAATTATCTTGTCAGCATTGACTATATCAAATGCGCTAGCGGCTGCAAGATTTGACAGAGAATCATAAATGATATTCAATTTTGGCAACGCTTTTATGTAAGCTTGTTTGCACTCCGAGCTTGTGGATGAAGAATTTACAATCTGATTTGCACGTTCATCATAAACTGATGTAACAATCTTTGCTCTTGAAAAAACATTTCGCATGTTGCACGAGTATAGTTCTTCTTTATCCGCGTAGATAGCACCTATTAATGACGATTTTCCGACATAAACTGATGAGCCTCTTGAAATCCATGCATTATTATTTTTCTGATAAAATTCCAATGTGCCTTTTTGGTTGTCTCCGCTTATTTTAAGGGCTGTTACATCTGAATCTGGCATTTTTAGCAAAGATCTTGGTATATTTGCAGGAAGATTGTTATTGATAAATACAAAACGCACTTTATAGTTGCTCAAATCCTTAATTTTTGACTCATCATATGATGAATAATTATCCTTGCTTAATTCATTCGGCAAGGTCTTGTTTATTTCTTTTGCAAAGTCACTGTTACCGATCAATATATATCTCGCCTGCTGGCTTGTCATGTAAAGCAAATTTGCTGACCTATAAGGTATGCTGAATGCCAAAGTTTGCGACACTAAAATGCTGCCTTTTATGGGAGAGGGTGCAAAAAAAATCATATTTTGGTATTGTTTTGACGTGCTTCCAATAGACACCTTATTGCAGCTTACATCTATATTTGATTTTGATAATGCAATTGTGTTTGTTGTGTCCAAGCTGACACTCGCTCCATCTATCAACGATTCAATATCTCTTAGTAGTTCTGTTTTTGCTGTAACCTCTGACAAATCCTTCTGTCTGAAAATTATTGACGCAAAAAATAATAAAATTGCAGCTCCTATTATAAGTATAAAAATCCAGTTGAACTGCATTTCAAAACTTTTTTTATTTTTCATGACGAGAAATTTTAGGTCCACTGGCTGACTGCAACATGATTGCCCATGCTCTCCAGCCTTAAGCTTATTCTTCCGTTTATTGACTTAATGCAAAAAATATCAAGAGCGACCGATATGTTCCCAGCATAAAATGGCTCTCTGGCTGCATTATCCATTAAGAAAACATTTTTGCCTGACTCCGACCTGAGGCTGTCTCTTATAATTGGATCTAATGGAACGCTTCCTTGTGGGTTATTTTTATCAAAGTTTTCGAAAGTCTCAATAAAACATGCTTGTTTATATGGCTGGCATAATTCGATGTCCTCTCGTTTTACCCTGCCAAAATCGCTTGAAATGGCTGCAATAGCATTCCTTAAATCATTTTTGAACTTTAGGCACTCGACTTGGTTTGCTTTAGTTCTGAGATTTTCTATTGCGTTGTATCCATAAACCAATATAAAAGAAATTAAAACTACAGTTAATAAATAAATAAATATCTGTCCATAAATTTGTGATTTTATTGAGAATTTTCTTAGTGACAATCCCATTTTGTAAGATTTAGGGTTTTTTTCCTTTTTTCTTTGTTTCTTGGGATATTTCTTTTAATTTTGCAAAGACATCCTCTTTTGGCTGCTTTTCTTGTGGCTTTTTCTTTACTTTTGGACTTACAATTTTTTGTTCCGGCTTTTTTGATTCAATTTCTTTTTCAGATTTCTCTTGATTTTGCTCTTTGGCCTGTGGTTTTGATTCCAATTTTCCACTACCAAAGCCGCTAAATAAGTTCTTTCTTTCCAAATCCTTCTGCATTTCTTTAGCCTTTAAGGATTCCCTAATTCTTAAATCAGGCCTTTGTGTAAATGCGGGTCTTTTTATCTGCTGCGGTGTTTGCATCATCCTTATAGACCTTTGTTGCGGCATTTCAAATTCTGTCTCTCTTCTCTTTTCTATAGTCACATAGGCAAGGTATCCAAACCCGGATATCAGCACTACAGCCCCTAGTATAAACAATAAAATCTTTGTCAAATTGGATTTCGGGAAACTTAAAGAATCTAACGGATTTGTGCCTTTGTCGATTTCTTGCTTGTCTGAGTAACCATCTCCATCTGTATCAGATTTGTTCGGATCTGTTGGCTTTCCAAATGTTTTTTGTGATTCGTATTCTTCACGATTTGTCAGGCCATCTTTATCATTATCAAGATTTGCGTCGTTTGGGTCGTTTGGATTCAAGCCATTTTGAATTTCCCAGTCATCCGGCAATCCATCGCCATCAGAATCTACGACTGGTGGTTTGTTTTGTTCTTCTTGCTGTGTTTTTTTACATTGTGCAGATACACATTTAAGTTGGTTATCACAGTCTAAGTCATTGTTGCAGCTCATTCCCTCATTGCATTTATTTGGGCATGGTCCGCCGCAATCAACATCTGCTTCATTCGTGTCTAATTTGCCGTTAGCACATGTTTCTGCCTCACCACATGTGCCTACATTGCAGGAATTGCTCTGGCAATCACTATTGATTCTGCAACTTTTGCCGTTTAGGCATTTATTGCATGGTCCGCCGCAATCAACAAATGATTCTCCTTGATTTTGGAAGCCGTCGTTGCATGTGGCTTCTCTGCATTTGTTGCTAACACAAAATCTGCTCTTACAATCTGAATTGTCATTACAAGTTTCATTTACCTTGCACGTGCCGCCATCCCTGCAGCTTAAAGTTGCATTCCCGCATGAAGAAGTATCAATAGTTATGCCATCACTCAATTTATCATTGCTTGAAAGCCCGACAAAATTTCTTGCTCTTACGCTGAAAAAGTAAATTGCGTTGTCTTGCAATGTCAGGTTATCCACCCATATCCATTCTCCGCTTGTAAATGTGTTGGCTAGGCCTATTATCGGTTGGTTGTTCCTCAGAATTGTGTAAAAATAGTCCTTGACACCGCTTTCCGAGTCCTGAGCTAAAAATTTCACTCTAAGCCTATCTGTATAACAACTCTTATCAGGAGGGGATACCTGTACGCTAGTATCATCAACATAAAGCATTACAGGGCTTGTAGTATCTACAACAAAATTTAATTGAATTGGGTCAGACCATTGTTGCAAATACTGGTCTTTACATACAGCATAAAATGTGTGAATTCCCAGTGTTGAATTTATCTTGGCTGTATGAGTATAACTTGGGGCCCCGAATAATTTTCCGTTTTGTGCAGTTTGGTCTGTTTCAGAATACTTGCATTGGGCTAATTTGTTTGTTTCTATTGCTAATGTGACTGTTGTAGTATTGAAATATTGCGGCGTATGCGAGATTATTACAATAGTAGCGCCTAGATTAACAACAAAGCTGATGCTCGTAGGGCCAGATACCAAACCTGCCTTGTTCTTACATGCAATTTGGTAAGTGTAATTACCTTCTTTGTCAACTGTTATCCATTTTCTATTGATAGTTCTAAATGTATTATTATCGTAGCCTTCGAACTTGCCTTCCATACTATTCGGTGCTGTGCATGTATTAATAGCGCAACTTGTGCTGCAGGTTGCTGGACATGCTCCATTGTTTTGACCATTGTCACACTGCTCCATGCTCGTTCTTACAATAGCATCACCACAGACTGCATTCTTGCAAGAATTGGTGCATGCATCGTTGTTGTTTGAATTACTATCATCACATTCTTCATTTCCTTCCTTTATTCCATTACCACAGACTTGAGAGGTACATAAATTTATGTTTGTGGGACACAATGCCGAAGAGCCTGTACATTTTTCTTCAGGATCGCAAGAGGATGTAGAAGTTCTGCACGTTATTCCAGCTGATTTAAAAGTTTGTGTAGTATTATCACAACATCCTCCTGATGTACACTGCGGCTGTGCCGCGCATTTATTATCTAAGCCGCATGCCATGCCTGAGTCGCATGAATTTCCTATCGTACAACATGCTTGGTTTTGGCCTCCACAACTAACTATTACGCTGCCAGACATGGATTGTCCGTGAATTCCACAATGATAGTTAAAAGTGCCAACAGAATTAAATTGTTGATTGTAGCTATCCCCTGGGTTAAGATTATTACTATTAGTCGGACCAGATGTATCCCACACTATTGAGTGTACACTTTGTCCATTATTTACATATTTCCATAAAACATTTGTACCTGCTCTGACTCTTATTGCAGATTGTCCTGTCTGAGGATTACGGAAAGAATTATCCATTATTTCTACATCTGGAGTATTATCTGCAATTGTATAACCAGTCACAGGTATGTTTTTAATTACTGCGCCTGTTGGATTGCCTTCATTATTACCTCCAGTTTGTGTTTCAAAATTTCTATCGAATGCTGCAGAACCCGTGCTATACCTGCATATTGAGAGGTCATCAGTCTCTACAGTAAATCTTGTTGTCATTGGCTTTTCGATGACGGGATTTGGGAATGCAAAGGCATTTTTTATTTGCGGCGGAGTCGTATCCACACTTAAATCAAACGAGGCTTTTGTTATTCCCCATTTGGCGTTGCTGCACTTCACATATAATTTATGTACACTTGTGTCAGGCTGTTTTATCCCGTTGAAATTTTGAGTTGTGTGCAGTGTTTTTCCTGTTGTCTCAAACTTTGTCATGAAATCAAAATCAAGATTGTCGTCAAGGTTGTATCCGCATTCTGAATTGTCGTCAGTTTCCGCAGTCAATTCAAATACATATACTGGAGCAACTCCAAACTTTGGCATAGCCAAGTTTATTTGTGTTGGATATGCATCAACAATGAAAGAAGATAAGCCTCTGACTCTGTTCTTCGCATAATCGCTTGCGCTAACTTCAAGAATCTTGTTTCCATCAGATAGGTTTATTTTTAATGTAAATATCTTGTTGTCAAGGGTAAAGAATGGTTCTTGTATTTGTTCGGAATTTATTGTGACAGAATTTATATTTACTTCCTCATCAAATGTGAGTTGAATATTTACAAGCGACAAATTTAATAATTCCCCAGTCAATGGTTTTATTATAAGTGCTGGCCTTTTTGTGTCTATAACGATTTTTGTTAAAAATATGCCATCCATTAACATATTCTTATCATTTTTTGCATTAATCTCTAGATTGTACTCTCCATCTTTCAATATCTGTTGAATTGCGGCAGTCGCTGTTTTGCTTAATAGGCTTCCAAAATCAAGGTATATTGCAAGCCTCGAACTTACTTCTACAAGCCGTGCTGATGTGATTACAGCTGGCTCGAAAAAATTTACAGTAATTGTTGGTTGTTGTACATTTGTGAATATTTTATCTCTAAACTTTTCCCCATTTGTTACATTTACAGATAGAACTTTTGGCGGATTGTTAGTAGGAAACGCATCGATTGACAATATCTTGACCCTGCCTATATTTTTTGAAGGGTCTTGGGAGTAATACCTTATATTATTAGTGCCTTCATTGAGTGCCAAAATCTTCTTCCCATTATAGTTGTCATAAATATTTAATCCACTGACTATGAGGTTTCTGCCTTGCGTGCTTGCTTGGTAAGGATGCCCAGAATCTCCGCATGGTTCTACACATAGGAAAGTAGAATAATTAGAAGAAGTCGCTAATGTATATGATCCATCAAAAATTTTCCGATCATATATCTCTACAAGTATGCTCTTAGTCGCGTTGCTTTTTTTTATCGGAATTAGGTTAGTATTTGGTGCAAAATAATCTTTTTCACATTCCGTATCTGAACAATCAGGCAAGTCATCGCCATCTGCATTTTTTGTGCATGCCCCGTTCATGTTTTGGCACACTTTTATGCTGCATTCATCTTGAGATGGATTTACGATTACGTTATCATGGTCATGACCAATAGTTGCATTGCTGCATTGGCCTTGGCTATAGGAAGAGCAAACTATATCGCTGCACTTATTTGATTTATAATCTTGGAAATAACAACTGTAATTTCCTTCTGACAATGCGTCTGATTTTTCTTTAGTGCACAAATCGAATATTTCATTGTAGGACCTTATATTCTCTAACGACGCTGTGCCAGATTTATCGCACCAGTCGCAATTGTATTGTATTCTGCTAACACACACACCTATACCAATTTGGCCTGCAAGGTTTTTCCATTTACAATTTCTAATTTTGCAGTTGTCTCTTGCGCATGTATCTTCTGACTTATAGTCATAGCAAGCCATGGAGCTGTAGCAGCCAAAGCATGAATCAACAATTGAATAAGACCTGTCATAAAAGCAGTATCTATTGTTTTCGCACTTTGTTGTATCAGACAACAACCCGAATGGATTTGATTCTCTACCGCTGCATATTGGTTTATCTACACATGAAGCTCTATTATTAAGAATTGCGCAAATCTTAGGTAATGTGCAATTTGCAGCCGGTATTAGCTTGTTTTCTCGGGTGCATGAATAAGGTGTATTGCCCAAGCAAAATGAGGTTAACTGTTTATCAATGCACTCTTTGTCTCCTAATGTTGCTGTTTTGATGGTTGCTGGTGTGGCTAATTGCTTGCTGTAATGGGACTCAATCTTATAGGTGTATGTTTTCCCGTATTCCAATGTATCGGAAGCGTCTTCAAATGCATTAGAATTAATAACTCCCATAACAACAAAATTTGTGCATCCTGCACCTTCACATCTTGAAATTTCATAATAAATAATATTTTCCTTACATTCATCTGTCCATGTAAGCAGAAGTTTCTTCTGTCCTTGAACTGGATTTATCTCAAAATTAGTTAATTTTGGTATATATTCCGGGTCATCACAAACCGCGCCTTGTGCCAAACATGTCCCTCCAGATTCATCATTATCGACTGAATTCTGGCAACCTGAATCTTGCAGATCAGCACATCCATTGTTGTCGTTGTCTATTCCGTCGCTGCATTGAGGGGCAATACAAAAATTTTGGCAGCTTGTTTCTCCTTTATAGAATTTTAATCCTACACCTTGGCATTGCGATTCCGGCTTTATTGTGCCTCCAAGATCTGAGCAGCAGCAGCCAATACCGCATGTGCTTACATCAGAGCAGCCCTTGCCAACGTAAAAGAAATTGGAGCTGCAATCGGCATAATTGCTAGGCCCATTCGGATTTTGCCCTGATTTGTAATAATTAGTAAAACTTGATTCTGGCTTTGGGCAGCACTCTTTGTTAAGAAATACTAATCTTTCTGTTGTGCATGATAAGGGGCCTGCCCCTGGATTTGCACAGCATCCAAGCGAGTCT
>JAHFQL010000004.1:12317-26310 GCA_023259315.1 Candidatus Woesearchaeota archaeon
AATGTTCACTAAAAAAAATCTTTTTTGTTTAATCATGTTCTTCTGGCAGTTATTACCTGATAATCTGTATATTCACCATCGCTAGCTGATACCACAAATTGAATGTAAGGCCTGTCCAATTTTGTTGGCAATGAAGGGTCTGGCAACAAAGCCTTGACATCGTAGGTTATATGATCTTCGTCAGGATCTTCTGCTTTAAGATCGTAATCCTGCAGCAAGTCTTGTCTGGTTATTATATAATTTTCAGGAAATTCCAATTCATTGTTTAGGATATAATAAAGGGCCGGCGGCCTGTTTTGCCTTGCAAAAACATATTCAAGCGGTTGTCCATAAATAAGTGACTTTTCGTCTTTCACAACAATCAAATCGTCACTTTTATAAGCGTTTTCTATGACTTTTATATAGAAAGAATTTTTGTCATTTTTAGGATCTTTGATATCAAATGTTATATTTTGTATATCATTATAAATTAAATCTTGGATAAAATAATAAATGTCCTTGAGCCTTACATTTATTGTGTCCGAGAAATCTTTTATTTCTAAAACTTCCTTTGTGGCTGTGTTTAGTATTTTTAATGGTATTTCAGATTTCACGCTTATATCAGTGCTTCCGATTGTAATCTTTGTCTTGCTCTTTTGAACTTCTATTTCATAGCCTTGGCTTTTGAATGTGCTGAAATCTAAGCACGTGTCCAGATTATTGTCAATAAACTCCTCTATTTGATTTTGTATTGATTGCGGGCCTGAATAATTAAGGAAAGGTGTTATGCTTACGCCAAAAATTCCCTCAAAAGTTTTTGTATGTAAATCTTGTTTGTAGGGAAATATTATCCATGGGTAATCCGGCAGAAAAGCTGAGTATGGCGAAGGCAAGTATATTGGCGGATTTCTTATGTTGTAAGCAACTTTGATGCCTTTGTTCTTTATAAAAAACCTCCCTTCATCAGAATCGATAAATTTTATTAGTGTGCCGCCCTGGTCAGTGTATATATATCCTCCTTGCTGCCCAAGCAAGACTAAAGAATCCTTTGCTAATTTATCCACGCAGCCTACCACAAATTCCTTTAGAGGCTGGTTCTGTGTGATAGTGTCTTGTGTTTTTTTAACGCTTTGTTGGGATATTTTTTTAACAGCTCCCTTGGATATGTACAATACTATACCAACTACAATGAACATCACTAATCCGATTATCATCAGCATTGTAACCTGTGACTTTAATGATTTTTTCATTTTAGCCTTAGCTTTGAGGTCATATCGGGCCATATTGATTCAGGATTGAAACTTGAAGCCGCACTGCCCTGGGCTAAGACGAAATAATTCTTGCCTTCGTTTTTGCAGCTTACTCCTGACAAAATCAGTTTTTTAAATTCATTATATTTATCAACAGAGTTACAAATGTTGAAATCAAAATTATCATATTCTATAACCATATTTGTGACGCTCGTGGCTTCTATAAAACCCCTTATGGACTTTCCATTTTGCTCTGTCATGTATAAATTTCTGAATTTTTTAATTCCAGTTAGATATGATTCATCAAAAGGCGGACTTGTTATAAGCCGTTTAATTGTGTTTAATATATTATTTACAATAGATACAATGAAGGATGTTGGTTCCTGGCGTACGGTTATTACAATTGGATTCGAGCTATAGATCAATGTGTTTAATTTCTTGTTATACCAAACTTTATTTCCAGAATTGCATGAACGATAATTTCCATCGTTTTGCACATTGCAGCTGGCTGCTCCTAAAACATTGAAAAGTCCATTCAAATCTTGTGTTTTGTTGCTATTCACAGATGCTGCGACTATAATATTGCCTTGTGTTTTTAAAATACAGAAATTATTTGCTTGAGCTGTAGAAACTATATCAGAGACTGCTTGACCAGTATCTGTTTGGTATCTAAGGTTATTTAAAGTGTTTTCCTTGCTGCCGCAGAATAGAGTATAATCGCCGCTCTTTAAGCTCAATAATTTTAATGCCAGTAATTTTGTCCTTGTTGACCATAAACCGTTTTCACAATAATTATCTTCTGAATATTCATCAGAGTTTATACACTCTGTTGTTCCATCTTTTCCAAACGGATTTAGTAGACATTGAGTATCCTGCAAACAGCATACTTCACCTTCTTCGTCTGGCGTTTTTTTATTTATGCATGAGCTGTCAACAATGGTAATGGCAACTTCATTTGATATTTTATCTGCTGATTTGTATATTCTAATTTTATAAACACCAGGCGTAAAATAAGATGGTACTGTCATAGTTGTTTGCGTTGCCTCCGCATTTACATTGCCAGTGACTGTAAAATTCTGGCCGTTTTTGTCTTTAGCCTGCACAATGCTTGTCAAATATCGTCCTGTGATATTCAGTATATTGCCAACTTTTACTGTTGTCGGGAGAATGTGCCAAATCTCGGGGATTTCACCTGGAGGGTGCGGGGGGCCGCTAACATTAACAATATAATAAGCCAACAGCCAATATGCACCAGAACCGCTGCCGCGTATGCCTACATAGGAATCTGCTTCATCAGAGCACAATTTAAGATTGCCTTGACTATCAAATGAAATACTTTGGCCACCATTACAGCCATCCTTTGTCACTCTGCCATCTGCGCGCACCTTATCTAAAACTGTCTGGAGCGCACCAGGGCATCCAGGATCTATGCATTGTGCATAATACATAATATCCCATCTTGGAGAGTATCTTATATTCACAGGATCACCGTCAAATCTGTTAAAATCCCATGGACCCTGCATCCTGTTGCGATAATCAGGACCACTTTGGCATGGCAATCCATTGGGGGATGCACCAGGATTTCCGGCACAAGCTCCTCCACCACCTACAGGCAACCACTGCCATTTTGCATCTGGGCTGCCCACAGAAAATATTATATCAACTACTGTACCGTCGGGTAAATCAATTGTGTCATCTCTTGGCCCTCCTGATGGCTTGCAGCAATTCCTTCTGATATTTGCTCCCAGAAGATTTGCCTGCTCGACAACATAGTCCATGCTGGCTGCTTCAGGAGGCTTGCACATCATCGCCCTGCCGACTTTTTCTTTTATGGTTGGTGGATTATCAACTGGGTAGCTTATATCAAATCCTATAGGATATGGTCCGGGATAACTGCACAATAATCCCACCCAGCTTTGTTGTCCAGTTACCTTGACATCAACACCTTTGGTTTTAGGTGTTGAAGAACTATCTTTAATAATAGTCCAAGTTACTCCTTGTTGTGTAGCGGATGTATCTCTTAAACCCTTGACATAAAGAGAATAATCATTTCCCGATTGTCTAATTTCGCATTGTGCATAGTTGCTAGCACATGGTGTATCTGGAACTATGATATAAGGAGAAGTGCCTCCGGAAATAGGCAAAGTTTTTTCTTCATTGACGGCAACAGAAACTTGGAATGTCGCAGGAGAATTGAAATCAATTCCAGTAGTTGTAGGGGTAACAGTACACGGTCCTAAAGTTTTGGTTCCAATCGGTTCATTATTACCATCTTTATCTCCGCGATCGTTAATATTATTGGCTATTGCATAAATAGTGTAAGTTTTCCCATCTTTAAGTCCTGGAGGAGTTGGAAAATCAAAACCATGATTTTGAGGATCACCACATGGCAGGCCTCCACGATTATTGCCTGCAATCACTGCAGGTATGTTAACTATAATTCCCCCTGGCGCAGAAAGGGTTGGATTATTTTGAGCTGCAGTAAATTGTACAGTCAGAGATGTAATATATTTATCTTGGTCGCATGCCCAACCACCAATATTGTTGCAATTGGCAGTATCAAGAGATCCTTTTGGGGGGTAATCATTACAAGCACAAATCCAAGAACACCAACATGCATTGACTTCATAAGAGTTTATAGCAAAGATTGCCGTAAACAGAATAACCGAAATAAGCATAGATATTTTTTTAGAATTTTTTTTAATATTTGACAATTTAGCATACCTCTTTTACAATTAACCAAATTCAAAATTTTCTTTAATAATCTTAATACAGTTTAGGGATATGTTTAAATAAATGATTACTTTAATATCTCCTATTAAAACCTTTTGTTTTTTGTAGCTTTGATGAATATTTTCTTGTTTATTGTTATCATGTTTGAAATTAAAATGCTACCACCGAGAATAAATCGTTTAGTGTAAATCTTGTTACCCAAAAACGTCATTCCAGTGCCTAATGTCAACAAATACTATATGCTTTCCTTTGACAGCAAAAAGCAGAATATAATTTCCAGTCAAGTGTATCCTTTTATAATCATTCAATGGTGACCTAAGATTATTATAGGCATTTATGGTCTTTTCATCTCTGCACACTATCTCCTGTAGCTTCTTATAGAATATCTGGGCCAAAATCTTGTCCTTTTTGCTTAGCTTAGCTAGTTTGGCTTTAAGAGCATCGGTTACATCATAAGTAAACATGTTCACAACTCAAGAAGCTTCTTAAGCTGAGCATTATTCATCTTTCTGTTGGTGTATTTTTTCTTATGGTCTTCATAGATTGCGTCAAGCTCCTTTAAAGCCAACTCGTTTGGGGCAAGGTCTATATACTCGTTTCCTGCTTCAAGGGCAAGTCTTTTCAAAGCTTCGCTCCTATTCCTAAGCCCAAATCTGCCTTTTATAACATCAAGAACCCTTGATGTGTAATCATCCATTTCTAACCTTGTTTGAACCACATTGAATCACCTTTAATCACAATAAATCACTCCAATTTATATATCTTTTCATTTGTAGGCATCCATTTTTGATTGAAATATAAAATTTATTTATTAACACTTGAAAGAAGTAAAAGTGCTCCCGCCGAAATTACCGAAACATTTAAATATAAGATTAATCTTATCTATCTTATTAAAAAGATATGTGAGGTAAAAATGGGAACAATAATTGAAATGGGAAAAATAAGCTCAAGAGGGCAGGTTGCAATACCCGCTGACATTAGGGAACAGTTAGGGCTAGATGAAGGGACAAAAGTGCTGTTTTTTACGGAGCAAGACACTTTAATGATGAAAAAAGTAACTGAGCAGAGTTTTGCGCAAATAACAAAGCCCCTAAAGTTAGCTGCAAAGCAAGCTGGAATGAAAGAAAAAGATGTTCCAGCTATGATTCAAAGATTTAGAAATAAGAGAAGATGAAAATAACTGTAGACACAAATACCTTACTCTCGGCTACCTTTTGGAGTGGGTCTTCTGATAAGATAATTTCAAAAGCTGAGATAAAAGAAATAGAACTTATCATATCAAACGATATTATCAAGGAATACGGCGAAGTATTGGATTATGAAGAAATCCAAGATAAAATCAAAGATAAAAAATTGGAAATGAAACGAACTGTCGGAAAAATAATTTCTACATCAAAAATAGTTGTTACAAAAGAAAAATTGGCCATTGTAAAAAATGATCCGGATGACAATATTATACTGGAGTGTGCAAAAGCTGGTAACGTTGATTTTATTATCAGTAATGATAAGCACCTACTAAAACTAAAGAAATTTGAAAATATTCCGATATTGACTCCAGACGAATTCGTAGAAAAATATTTATAGATAACAATATCATAGTTAAAATCTCATCGCTTGTTAGTGTTTTCTGCTTCTTCTTCTGCAGATATTTTGTTACAGAACTCATAGTCTATAATCCAGAGAATTCTTGGCAATTTTTCCATCCATGCCTAACAAGTTGAACAAAGTTATCATGTCGTGTGGTGCTCTCAATTCAAATGGTTTATGGGAAAAAGAGCCAATTATAGTTTTTACTTTGTATTTTTGGCACATCCTTATATTTTGCATAATTCTGCCAATTATAAGTGAAGATGTTTGTTCTGATTTGCCGAGCAGCGAGCTATAAGAAAAACCTACAGCAACATTATTTTGTCTTGCAATCTCACATATTATGTGGTTTAAGCCTGACGCTCTTTGATGCAA
Source organism: Candidatus Woesearchaeota archaeon (assembly GCA_023259315.1). Next base: position 18,242 of record JAHFQL010000004.1, read on the forward strand.
ATAATCCCTCTTGTGCAATTCCTCAAATCCATAAATCATCTTTATTTTATTGCTTTCGATGAAAAATCTGTCTTTGTCAGAGCTTTTGGCAACGAGAAACCTTGAGTGGTTAATTGCTTTTTTAAAATTCTTTTGATTTACAATAAATCCAAATTCTATTCTGATTTTTTTATCAATCAATCCTAATCCAGCCAGTCTTTGTTTGTCATACTCGTCAAAATCATAAAGAAAATATATTTTTTTAATGCCCAGCCTTGATGCTACCTCAAGAAATTCTTTTTCATTATTTTCTGGGATTACCACATCACTAAACATTATCATCTTTCAATTAATTTTATGTTTTTATATAAAGTTATTGCTGCTCCATAAGAAATCAAAGGGGCATAATATTTCTATAGAGAATTTTGAATATATATCAATTTGTCAAAGTTCTCTAAAATCTATGTCTTGATAATCCTATTTAAAAACAAAAGTATTTATAAACAAAAGGGATTTATAAATATTTATAAAGAAAATACTTAAATTAGATTAAAAAAGCCTTGAATATTAAAAAGGGGGTGTTTTAGGGCTTTGTCGATTGAAATAAATTATTTTAATTGGAGGAATCTAAAATGGTTAAGAAAGAAACTAAGAGGGATATAAAAGTAGTTAATATTGTTGTTTCTACATCTTTAAAACATGATATACCACTTGAAAAGATGGCAGCGACATTAAGCAATACAGAATATAATCCAGAGCAATTTCCCGGGCTTGTAATCAGGATTAAGGAGCCTAAAACATCCGCTTTAATATTCAGTTCTGGCAAGGTTGTGTGCACTGGCGCCAGATCCATGGACAAGGTCGAGGAAAGCATAAAGAAAATCATCAAGAGCTTGGAAAAAATCAATATTAAGATAACCATAAAGCCTGAAATAAAGATACAGAACATTGTTGCTTCTGGCAGTGTTGGAATGGATTTAAATCTAAACACATTGGCAATGAAGCTTGAAAATACGGAATACGAGCCTGAGCAGTTCCCTGGTCTGGTTTACAAGCTTGCTGCAGCAAAAGCAACTTTCTTGCTTTTTAGCAACGGCAAGGTTGTGTGCACTGGGACAAAAAGCGAAAAAGAAGTTCATGCAGCTCTTGATAAGTTGATTGAGAATTTGAAAAGAGTCAAGGCTTAGTTTTGGTTTTTATTTTTGATGTATGAACTTAAGTGATATTTATGGAATTCAAAAGTTATTTTAGAAAATTTGGAATGGGGTGGATTGTTGTTGGAGTTGTCGCGACATTGTTACTTATTATTTTTAATTATATGAACTTGTCGACTAATAAAAATGTTATTGAAAATGCTGCAAAATTTGGGAAAAGCGTACCGGAATTTATGGTTTCATTTTGGTTACCCAGAATCATATTTATGGGTGTTTTATTGGGATTTGGAATATTTTTTGTTGGTTTTTTGGGTTTGACGGTACTTTTCAGACTTTTAATTGGGTGGCTAATTGTATTTTTAGTTGTTGGTGTGCTGCAATCTGGCTCGGTTGACAGTTATGGCTCACTATTCACAATCCCGTTGCTGATTTTAGTGATGATAATAGGAATTATTTTGGAAATTAAAAATTACCATAGTGCTAAAAAACTTAGAGGATGACCACTGGACATCTCCGCATAAATTATTTAAAGTAAAAAAGATGTGATATTGTCATGGAACTCAATGTTTTAGACCAGATAAAAAGATTTCAGGAATTTATAGAGGTTAATTATTACGATGCGCTTCTTGATAATGCAAGAAAGGGCAGCAGGTCCATTCTTATTGATTTTGCTGAGATTTCCAAATTTGACCCTGATTTGGCTACAGAACTTTTGGATTCTCCTGAAGAAACCCTCAAGGCAGTTGAAAAGTCCATAGAGCAGTTTGACATAGAAGGTTTGGCAAATTTCAAAGTTAGGCTTTATAATCTTCCGACTACAGAACATATAATGGTAAGGGACATAAGGAGCAAACATATCAACAAATTGGTATGCGTTCAAGGCTTGATAAGGCAAAAATCTGATGTAAGGCCCCAGGTTACATCTGCAAGGTTTGAATGCCCGATATGCGGCAACATAATGAATGTGCTTCAGCTGGATGGAACATTCAAGGAACCGTCAAAATGCGGGTGCGGTAGGAAAGGAAAATTCATAATGCTGGACAAAGAGCTTGTTGATGCCCAAGGAATTGTGCTTGAGGAAGCATCCGAGAATTTGGAAGGCGGAGAGCAGCCAAAAAGATTTAATGTTCTGCTTACTGGAGACTTGGTGAGCCCATTGAGCGAGAAAAGAACTTCGCCTGGCAGCAAAGTGGAAGCCATTGGTATTGTTAAGGAAGTTCCTTTGATATCTAAAAGCGGCGCTAAATCCACGAGATTTGACTTGATGATTGAGTGCAATTACATAAACCCGACAGAAGATACATTTTATGAGATTAATATTACACCAGAGGAAGAAAAAGAGATTTTGGAAATTGCAAATGATCCAAAGGGATATGAAAAATTAGTAAATTCCATGGCCCCTTCAATTTACGGTTATGAGAAAATAAAGGAATCTTTGCTTCTTCAGCTGATGGGTGGCGTAAGAAAAGTAAGGATGGATAAAGTAGTCTCAAGAGGAGATATGCACATTTTGCTTGTTGGTGATCCTGGGTGCATTGCTGGTGGCTCACAAGTTGCGCTTATATACAAAGGAATGGAAAAAATACAAAATCTTGGAAAAGAACACTTGCAGCCAATTAGGGAAGTTGTTACTAAGATTAGGAGGGACGGTAAGGATAAGTATTATGACTTTGCTACACTTTTCCAGCACTATCCAAAGCAGCCAGTGCTTAAGGTTGTAACAGAAACCGGCAAAGAAGTTGTTTGCACATACAATCAGCCTTTCCTCACAAAAGACGGCTGGAAAAGGGCAGATGAAATTTTGTTAGGCACTGAAATCAGAGTTATGCCTAAAATTCCAACAATGGTTAAAAAACTTGCCCTTACTGGCTTTACAAAAGTGGAAAAAAAGTCAGGGCATTTGAAAGATATATCTATACCAAATAAGTTTACTCTAGAATTATCTTCTCTTTGCGGATACATACTTGGAGATGGTCACATCAGCAAAAGAGGCTACAGTATAATATCTTATGTTAATAATGAAGAAAAAGATTTGATTGAAAAACTTTCTAATCTGTGGGAAAAAACATTTGATACGAAGCCCGCTGTGTATGTTAAGAATGTTAATGGAAGTATAAAAACTATAGATGACGGAAGTGGGCTCTTGAGACAAATTGTTTCAACGCAGCAAATTTATTCTCTTGAGATGAACAGCAGACAAATTTCACACTCACTTGCATTTTTATCAAATAAAAGAGTTCCGCAGCAAATTTTCAAAAGCCCTAAGCACGTAATAGCCAAATTTATAAGCTGGCTTTTTGAAGCTGATGGATGCTCATTCTCAAATGGCAGAGGAAGAACTTCGATTCAGCTTAAATCAAATACCAAAGATTTGCTGAAAGATGTTCAATTATTATTATTGTATTTTGGAATCCAGTCCAGGATTATAAAAAATAATTTATGTATAAGAAGGTCGCGTGATATAGAAATTTTTGCTGAACATATAGGATTCAATTCTGAAAAAAAGATTAGAAAATTAATGGAAGTCCTATCTGATATAAAAAGTAAAAGTTCCGTTCAAAAAAGAAAAAGCCCTCAAAGGTATGAACGGATTGTAGAAATAATGCCTGCTGGTGTTATGGATGTTTATGACTTTGAGGTACCTGTTAGCCACACTTTTATAGCAAATGGAATTGTTTGTCATAATTCCGGCAAGAGCGCTCTCCTCAAAAGAATTACAACTATAGCTCCAAAAGGCAGATATGTCAGCGGCAAAGGCGTTTCTGGGGCAGGCTTGACTGCTGCTGTTGTCCGAGACGAATTTCTCAAAGGCTGGGCTTTGGAAGCAGGGGCAATGGTCTTAAGCAGCGATGGGCTTGTTTGTGTTGACGAGCTTGACAAGATGAGTAATGAAGACAGGGCAGCTATGCATGAGGCTCTTGAAAACCAGAGTTATCACCCTGATACAGAAATAATGTTTTCTGACGGAAGTGTGTCAAAGATTGGGGAATTTGTTAATAATTTAATTGAAAGCAATAAAACAAGAATTATATTTGGGAAAGACTGCGAAATGTTACCAGTGAATGATATTGAGCTTTTGACTACAGATTTTAAAAAAATTTTTCCAATAAAAGCAAAGATGGTAAGCAGGCATAAGTCTCCCGATTATTTCATAAAAATTACATACTCAAACGGGAGGTCAATAACAGTAACTCCAGAACACCCTATATTTGTTTTTTCTGACAAAGGGATTCAGGATATTCCAGCAGAAAATGTTAAAGAAAGCATGCTGGCTCCTGCACCTAGAAAATTGCCTACAAAAACTAAAAAAATGACACTTTCTAACGAATGGTTAAATCATTTTAACAATAAAGAGATTAATCTCCAATCTCACCTCAATAATGGATTTGCTCGATTGCTAGGTTTTATAACAACAGAAGGTCATGCATACCATAATCAAGAAAACAGGTATGCTGAAGTTGGAATTTCAAACACTAATCCCTTGGTAATTGATGATGTGTCTACATTATTCAAAGAAACCTTCCAGACAACCATTAATTTAAATACACAACTTGCGCATTCAAGATTAAAAGCAACAAAAGATTTGACTACTGTAAGGCTTTGTTCAATACCTTTTTACAATTATATGTTTTATAACTTTAAGGGAAGTGTAAATGGTGCCAGAAATAAATATGTGGATAATATTTTAAGATGTTCTGATAAGGATTTACAATTAGAATTTCTAAAATCTGCTTTTAAGGGGGATGGTTTTGTTGATAGCACAAGATTTGGTTACTCTACTTCATCTTCTAAATTAGCGGAAGGTTACCAGGATTTGTTGCTTCAGAATAACATAGCAAGCAGAATTGATACAGAGAGTAGAAATGCCACAGAATATTATAAGGTTTCGATTACTGGAAGGGAAAGTTTTAGATTGTTTGTTGACAGTATTGTGGAAAAAGATGACAGCAGATTGGCAAGAATAATTAAATTTTACAATACAAGCAAGAACAAGAGGAATGAAAGAGACATTTTACCAAAAGAAATCTTGATGGAAGTTGATGCTCTCCTTAAAAATTTTGGCTTGAGTGATGGTTATTTTCATACCAATATTAAAAGAGGATTTAACGCCCATAGAGATGTAGTTCTTGATTATTTAAAGAAAATTGAGAATAAAATAAAGAGATCTACTGAGGAAATTAAAAATAGGGATACTAAGAAAATAAGAAAATTGCTGAATGTTGAAGTAAATCTAATTGCGAAAAATTTAAATGTATCAACAGGCACAATATACTATATTGAAAAATTACAGGATTCTGACAGATACAATAATTTGCTTAAAGTTATTAAAAGGTTGGGAAAAGAAAAGATAAATAAGTCAAAATACAAAATAAATAACATATTAAGATTGATTAATTCTGAGATTAGATTTTTATATGTTAAAAAAGTGGAAAAAATAAAGAATGAAAATATAGAATGGGTCTATGATGTAACTATTGAGCCAACAAGAACATTCATTAGTGAAGGTTTAGTGCTGCATAATACGGTAAGCATATCAAAAGCAAATATACAAGCTACCTTGATTGCAAGAACAACTGTGCTTGCCGCTGCAAACCCAAAATTTGGCAGGTTTGACCCTTATGGCATAATTGCCGACCAGATTGATTTGCCGCCTACATTGATAAACAGGTTTGATTTGATTTTTCCTATAAAAGACTTGCCGGAAGAAATCAGGGACGAAAAAATGGCAAAGCATATTCTGACTTTGCACCAAAGTCCTGATGTCAACGAGCCTGAGATATCCACAAATGTTTTGAGGAAGTACATAGCTTATGCGCGACAAAAAGTGAATCCGAAGCTGACCGATGGAGCTTTAGAAGAGATAAAGGATTTTTACTTGAAGATGCGCAAAAGTGGCAGTGGTGAAAGCGGAATAAAAGCAGTGCCAATTTCCGCAAGGCAGTTGGAAGCTCTGGTAAGATTAAGCGAGGCATCTGCAAGATCAAGGCTTGATGACAGGGTTACAAGAAAAGATGCAAAAAAAGCGGTAGAGCTTTTGGATTATTGTTTGATGGAAGTCGGATTTGACAGGGAAACTGGCAAGATAGATATTGATAGGATAGCAACAGGAATACCATCAACTGCAAGAAGCCATATATTGATACTAAAAGACATTATCGGCGAGCTTGAAACAAAACTTGGAAAAACGATCCCTATAGAAGATGTTGTGGCAGAAGCTAAAACTAGGGGATTGGACGAGGACAAGATTGAGGAAGCTTTGGAAAGGTTGAAGCGTTCGGGTGACGTGTACGAACCAAGGCGCGGATTTATTGGAAAATTATAAGGATTTTCTAAATAATTTTCATCCAAAAAACATATAAAATGAAGTGACTTCTAATCTTATTTAGGGGAAATGTGTTATGTCAGACCTAGAACAAAAAACTTTCCAGAAAAGACAGATTGCATATAAAGTGAAAATATCTGATTTATTTAGAGGAAACTTTATCAAAGACGATGTATCTGCTGGGCACATAAACCTTGGCGACTTAAATGTCTCAAGGGTTAATATAATAGCTGCAATTGTTTACAAGCCAAACCAGGAAAAAAATATTTCATGCATTATTGATGACGGTACAGATAAAATGTTGCTAAGGTCTTTTGAAAACAGTGATATATTTTCTAAGGTGGATGTTGGTGATATTGTATTAGTCGTAGGCAAAATAAGGGAATACAATAATGAGAGGTATATCGTGCCAGAGATTATTAAAAAATTAGACAATCAAATTTGGATGAATATCAGAAAATTGGAACTCAAAGATTATAATATTAATAAAAAGCCTGAGATAAAAAATAAAAATAGTGCAATTGGGGAAATTTTGCCAAGCGAGTTCGATATGGTTTATTCACTGATTAAAAATCACGACCGGGGCGAAGGCGCCATTATTGATGATGTGATTAAAAGTTCTAAAAATAAAAATGCTGAGGAGATAATCAACAAGCTTTTGGAAAATGGCGAAATTTTTGAAATAAAGCCCGGCAGGTTAAAGGTTTTAGAATAGCACCGGCGTAACGTAAACTTCCAAAAATGCCGCGGCAATCAAGAATCCTATAGCAATCAAAATCAGCTCTGAAAAATCCACTATCACTGTTGAAAATTTTTTTGTCATGAAATGTTTTCTTATCAAAGCAACCGACAAAATGCCGCCGGCAAGCCCTCCATAGAAATAGGATGCAATCTCCGGCAACCCGTGTATAGAGTATTTAAGGAGTCCTAAGGAAACTACATGAAAATAATTCCCCGCTTGAAGTAATCCTAGCGAGCTTGTGTAGCTGCTTATGTTTGCTCTTATGAAATTCCCAACAGCGGCTCCAATCACGGTTGCATTCCAGCTAAGAATAAATATTGCTCCTGCGCCATAGATTAAGGCAAATAAGATAGAGAATGCCAAGACTTTGAGATTATTGAAAAAAATCCTTCCGAATGCATTAAGATTTTGTATAACATTGCCGGATACTTGGTTGTTTATAGTCTGTATTGTGCCTATCTGCTTGTCGAAAAGTGAATTTACTATTTGTGTTGGGAGTATAGTATACCATAAAGCGCAAGCAATAGTAATGCCGATGAACATGTACATGAAAAAAGAGATTGCCTTGTTGTGCTCTTTCAAAATAGATGTTTCGTTGTCCATTATCATGTCTTTGCTTTCTTCCAATTTGGTTGTATTGTAGAATATTGGAAGCGCAGCCATAGTTATCATAAACACCATTATCAAAGAAGCTTGGTCCTTAAAAATCCACAATGCCAGAAAAATCCCTATTGAAGTGTACAAAAATCCAAGGAAAAACATCTGCCAGGGCCTTCTTTCTGCTTTTACAGGAAAAAGCAAGGATTCAACTACCATAGCCTTTAACTGAGATAGTTTATTTATATATTTTTTGAATTATAGAATTATTAAT
>JAHFQL010000070.1 GCA_023259315.1 Candidatus Woesearchaeota archaeon
ATGAACGATATTAAACAATTTTAAGCCTTTTTTGACTGAAAGAAGATTTTTAACTCATACAGTTTTTTAAGTAAAATATATAAAAAAGCCATTCAATCTTATAAAAATGACTCACGAAACAAAAGAAGACGCTTTGTTAGAGAAAGTTATAATTTTTCTTGTCTTCTTAGCGGGAGCTGTGCTGGTTTATAACCAGTTTCAATTTGCAAAATTATCATCCAGTTTATTTTTGAATGCTTCGTCGTTTGTCCTGATTTTGGCGCTTATTGGGCTAATTGGATGGCTATTTTTGAAAAAGGAACCAATTCATGAAGAACATCATGTAGAACACGCAGCCCATAGTTCTGAACATATACCAAAAGCTGAAAAAAAATCTTTAAGCTTTCATGAAAAATTAAATTATAGTTTTGTCTCCTTAATTGCAATTTTAATCTTGTTCAATCAATTTCAAATTTCTCAAGTGAGTCCAGTAATCAGTGGCACATCGTCATCAGTCAGCAACTTTGTAAAGTCTGTCTCAAGTCCTTTAAAATTAGGCTCTGGCAAAGGTGGTGTTGTAATAGGCCCGCAACTTAATCAAGATGGAAGAACAACAAAACTTGTTGAATGGCAGACAATAAGTGAAACACCTGCGCCAACAAAAAGCACAGGCAACCCAACAAATGACGCGATTGCAACTGTAGTGCCAACCGGAACTCCATCTTATGCACTAGAAGGTCCTGGAGCTGAAAAAATTAAAGGGGCCTCTTTTGATGATCCGATAGCAAGCCAAAAAATCTGGGCTTCTTTGCTTGGTTCTAGCAGATTTGGCACAGCGAATGCAATTCAGTTGACTTCTGAGGAACAGCAAAGATGGAAAAAACTTACAAGCGTTTTCACATGCGATTTCTGCTGCGGCGGGCCAAATAGTGTCACAACAATAAACCAATGCGGCTGCGCTCACAGCTTTGCATGGCAGGGCATGGCAAAATTTTTCATAAAATATTACCCGCAGTATACTGATGAGCAGATTTTAGGGGAAATGACTAAATGGAAAGCTATCTGGTATCCTAAAGGAATGATTCAGGATTATCTTGTTTATACAGGCCAGCAGCCTGCAAGCATTTTGACGCACGGCGGTTCAGTAGGCATAAAGCAGCAGTTTGCGCAGAAAGGTTCAGGCAATGCGCAAGAGACACATGCTACTGCAACATCAATTGATAATCTGCCATCAATGCAAGGCGGATGTTAAATTTTAATAAATCAATACAAAACTTTAAATAACATTAAAACAAACGCAGGAGGAGGTAAAAATGAACAGAAATGTAATTATTGTGATTGTGCTTGTTGTCTTGGTATTGCTGACAGCAGTTCAGGCAATCCAGCTTAGCTCATTAAAGTCAAGCATAAGCGCAGGCAAGGTTAGTGTTGGAAGTGCTCCCTCGACAGGCTCAAGCGGCTCAACTGGAAGCGGAGCAACAGACATAAATAATCTGCCATCAATGCAAGGCGGATGTTAATTATTTATGGGGGTTAAAAAATGAAAGCAAAACTAGCAATATTGGCAGTATTGGTTTTTAGCATTTTTTTGTTTGGCTGCACATCTAATACAAACGGCTATGCTGGCTATAACCAGCAACAGCAACAAGGCCAGCCTCAGCAGCAGCAATATGTTGGAGGGGGCTGTGGAGTTGCTCCAGAAGGGCCGTATGGAATAATTGAAGTTCCACCTCAATCTGCAGCTTAAAATGGACTTAACCAAGAGGGAAAAGCGAAATCTTAGGCTGGAAAAGCTTAGGCAGGAAAGCCAGGAAGCTCAAAAAGAATATGAGCAAAGGCTAGAGCATCAAAAGCAGTTAGAATCAAAAGGCACAAAGCCAACCAAATCAAAATTTTACATAATCGCATCAGTTGTCGGAGTGATAATCTTGTCCATAATCGCTTATTCTGTTTATTCGATCAGCAAACCAGGTCCTTATGATAGTTTCACAAAATGCCTTACCGAAAAAGGTGCTGTCATGTATGGCGCACTGGGCTGGTGCAAGTTCACTCAAGCACAAAGAGCGATGTTTGGAAAGTCATTCAAATACGTAAATTATCACGAATTCCAGGATTTGCAAGGTATAAAGAAAACCCCCACTTGGGTCATAAATGGCCAGTGGTATGAGAATGTACAGTCATTTGATAAATTATCTGCACTGACTGGCTGCAAGATATAAAAAGGAAAAATGGAAGAAAAAAAAGAAGGGCATACTCACGCAGAGCACGAGCATCATAAAGCAAATCCTAAAAATACATTTAAATTAAACCTTGAAAATGCGTTTGCTGGGTTGGCAATAATCCTGTTGGTTATCCTGCTGGTTAACTTATACCTTACTTTTACCTTGAATCAGGATTTGAAGAAGAATGCGGAATTGCTCAAGGAAAAAACCAAACCTGCAAATATACAACTTTTAGTGATAAAGAATTCCAAGTGCAGTGACTGTTTTGACATAGATTCGGTTATCAATTATATAAAAACTCAGAAAGTCAATGTTACAAGCGAAAAGACTTTGGAATTTGATTCTGCTGAAGGGAAGCAATTGATTAGCGACTATAAGATTGAAAAAATCCCTACAGTCATAGTAACAGGTGAAACAGGCAAATTTGCCATACAAGGATTGGAAAAGAAAGGCAATGCCCTTGTTCTCAAAACTGTAAACCCACCTTACACAAACGCCACAAATGGCAAAATTTTTGGAAGAGTCACTTTGTACAGGATTTATGATCCGACATGTGGAAAATGCAATGACATGAGCTTTTTGATAAATCAGTTTAAACTATTAGATATTGATATCACAGAGCAAAAAAATATAACTTCTAGCAGCAATGAAGGAAAGAATTTGATTAGTAAATATAAACTAAGTTTCGTGCCTGTAATTATACTGTCAAAGGATGCAGGCGCTTATGATATAATAAAAAAGGCATGGTCCCAGATAGGAAAAGTGGAAAGCGATGGTTCTTATGTGTTAAGCCTAGTTTATCCTCCCTTCATTAATTTGACAACAAATGAGTTAAAAGGTGTAGTAAATGTAATATATCTTACAGATAAGGAATGCACGGAATGTTATAATGTAAATTTACATAGATCCATACTTATAAGCCCCTCAAGCTTTGGAATGAAACTCGACAAGGAAGAAACTATAGACATAAGTGATACCAAAGGCACGGAACTTTTGCTGAAATATAACATAACCCAAGTCCCGACAATAATACTTTCCGGAGGGGTCAATGATTATCCATCATCTATAGGACTAAAGCAGTTCTTTTCCATGGAAAAGGATGGTTCCTATATCTTTAGGAAGCTATCAGTCGTAGGCACTTACAAAGATCTTGCAACAAACACAGTTGTTAAGCCGCAAACGAATCAGGGGCAACAAGCACAAACATGAAAAAAAAAGATGTTATGTATTTGCTTTTGACTTTAATTTTGTTGATTTTATTTTTTTGGCAGATTCTTTCAAAAAGTGATATCAATTCTCAGTTAAGCAAACTGTCAATTCAAGCAAGCCAGCTTCAGAAATATAATAACCAGTTATCCTTATTGTCTGGCATCGGCCCATTGAAATCTACACATATTCATGCAGACGTGAAAATCTACATAAGTGGCCAGCCAATTGATTTTTCCCAAAAGAAATACCAGCTGACTACAAGTTACATCCATTTTGAGGATGGGCTTGGTGATGTGGTGCATATTCATGCGACTGGCATGAGGATAAGTCATTTATTAAAATCTGTCGGAATGAATTTCAAAAACAATTGCTTGGTTGTTGAAGGAACTGATTATTGCGATGAAAAAGACAAAAAACTGAAGTTTTATGTTAATGGTAAGCTAAATACTGAATTTGAAAATTATTTGATTAAAGATTTGGACAAAATGCTGATTTCTTATGGCAGCGAAAACGATGGAGAAATTCAAAAACAGTTGAGTTCTGTGACTGATCTAGCGCAAAAGTATAGTGAGAATAAGCAGGAAATGGAATAGTCTATTTTTCGAATTTCGAAAACTTTAAATACTACTTATCTAATGTAAAATATATTCTGGAGCACATATATTAACAATCTGTGGTTTAAATGGTCAGCCAAAACAAGGAAATATTCAATGTTTTTTTTCGGGAGAAGCCAGCCATGATGCTGGTTGAGTTGAAAAATGCTAAAAACGAAATCTATGCTTCATCAATCGCAAAAACAGTTGACTGCACTTATTCTCATGTTGTGAAAATTCTGCAGGAAATGCAGAAGGCAGGGCTTATAAATTTTGAAAAGCAAGGCAGGCTGAAACTTCTCACGCTCACAAAACTCGGCCAAGAAGTTGCGGAAAAAATTGATGCTATACGGGTTATATTGTAAATACTATCCAATTTTCTCAATCATTGCATACTTCCCAAGAATTTCCTTTGCAGTTCCTATAAAATCTACCTCTTTGTCTGTAGGTATTACTGCCCCTGCCGCGTTCTGATGTCCGCCAGATTCGGCATTTCCAATTCCATGTATTGACTCTTCAATGATCTTTCTTAAATCCAAAATGCCGTTTACGTTATTGGTTGTTCGTAAAGATACTTTTGTGTTTCCATCAAGAGATTGTGCCATTGAAAGAATAAAAGTGTTGTTAGTCATTAGATTTGATTTTGATAATATGGAAGCAAGCGTGCCAATCATTGTAGACATTATTTTGTCTTTCGCATTGATAATGACAAATCCTTTCCCCCAGAAAACGTCTTCGGAAAATTTGTTCTCATTGTACCAGTTCAAAGCATTTACAATCTCCTTTTTGTAATCAGCCAGGCTTCTTATGGCTTGCTGCTTTATTTTTTTGTCGCCCAAGCAGGCGCCTATGCCGTAAGATGCCCGTCCAAGCCTGCCGCATGCGTTAAGCAGTGTTGCAAATTCTTTTGCGTCTCTGGTAGGGCTTTCCTCTTTTTCATGGGGCAGTATGTATATGTTGCCAAGCACATCGTCAGGATTTGTCTCATCTAATCTTTTCATTATTATTCCAGTAACCAGTTTTTTCATGTCTTGATTATCCAAATGAACAATCTTTTTCCAGCCGGAACCATTTTTTGGGTCTATACCGATCTGGTATAGGAATTGTATGGCCCCGGATTCAGAACCGGAAACTCCCGGAATGTAAGGGTCCGTGCAATACTCCAATGCCTTGTGCAGCGGCTTTGTCTGAGAGCCAAAAATTCTTAAGCCGCGCTCAACCTTTATCTTTCCTTTTTTGATTGCTATCTGGAGTACATCATTATTGAGTTTTAAGAATCCATTTTGCTCCTGTAAATCGCCTATAGCGCCTATTATCGCAACATGCGCGAAATCTTCCATGCTTTTGTCCACTGCACAAGCAAACTTAAACACAACGCCTGCGCCTGAAATCTCTTTTCCACCGTCAATGCCATAAATATGTGGGTTTACAAATACTATTCCTTCAATATCAATATTTTCTGTGCTATGATGGTCTAAGATAAACACTTTCCTGCCAGCAAGTAGCTCTTTGATGTCATTAATGACTCCTGACCCTACGTCTGTGAATATAAAGCAGTTGTAAGACTCTTTGGCAATCTGGCTTATAACAACCCTGTTGAGCTGCTGAACTATAGATACTGAATATTTTCGGTTTTCATTATTTAAAAGCTTAAGAAGTATAGAGCATGCGCTTATTCCATCAGCATCCAAATGGCTTATAACCCTTATGACCTCTTTTTTGTCAATACTTTTGAAAGCCTCCGCAGCTCTATCTAAACTTTCATTGAATTGTTCATAAGGATCCATCAAAAGCACCTGATTAATTTTGTTTTACCAGTTATTAGAACTGCGCTTATTTTTATACTTTGTTATTTCATTTCCCAAACCTTCTTTCTCTTCCATTAAATTCTTCAATGCAATTTAGCAAGTCCTCTTTTGTGAATTCAGGCCATAACTTATTTACGAAAATCCATTCACTGTAAACGCTCTGCCAGGTTAGGAAGTTGGATGTCCTTATTTCACCACCGGGCCTTATGACCAAATCAGGCTCGCTTTTAAGGTAAAGATTGTCTGTTATCAAATTTTCATTTATTTGGCTTGGCCTGAGTTTTTTTGAATTACTTATAATTTTTTTGAATGCATCAATTACCTCCTGCCTGCCGCCATATGCCATTGCAAAATTAACAATGAAATTTTTGTGGTTCTTTGTCTTATCTATTATGTCCAGCATAGATTTTCTTATGTCTTTTGGGAACATGCCTAGTTTTCCAATCACATTAATTCTTACTTTGTTTTTGAAAATATTCTCCTTGTATTTCATGTTTTTGAACTCGCGCTTGAATATACCAAACAGGAAATCTTTCTCGGCTTTTGACCTATTGAAGTTCTCTGTTGAGAAAGAATAAAGAGTTAATTCTTTTACGCCGAGCTCTCTGCACCATTCCAGCAGCTCTTCAAGCTTTTTAAGCCCAAATTCATGACCTTTCCATGGCTGCA
>JAHFQL010000005.1 GCA_023259315.1 Candidatus Woesearchaeota archaeon
CAGCAGGTGTTGTTATGTGAATTTCCCTTGCATTTTCCAATCTTTGCCTTATTTCTTCATGCTGTGTTTGCAATGGCTTGTAGTTAACATCTATTGCCTTCAATATTAAGTCAATGTTGCTTGTGGCTAAGTCTCCCAAGCTCATTGCAGAAATAAAGCGATGGTTTTTTTTGCTCGCCCATCTTCTGAAGCTTTTGCCAAGCTGCTGTATGTTGCCAAGCTTGTCTGACATGTTCAAAATAATTATGTTGTCTGATTTAAGGCCAGACAGGCTTTGTATTACATCCTCGTCAGAAATATCGCCTCGTGACTTGGCATTCTGCAGAATTAATTTTGCATCCAGCTTAAGCTGCTCAGCTGCAAGGTAATAAGCCCCTGACAAGACTGCTGCCACGTTTCTGTTTTCATAGCCGATATCTCCAACTATCAAAACTTTCTCTTCTGTTGCAGCCAGGCAAGGAGTAAAAATTTTTTTCAATGAAAGCGCAACTTTAGATGCCAAGTCATAGAGATTGCGCTCCTTAAGCCATTTCAAAGATTCAAGAGTTTCCATTAGGTTTTTAGGTATGAAAGTGCGTTTTTAAAGGTTGTGATGTGATTCTTTTTGTATCAGCAATCTTTTTATACTTACAAAAAAATAAAATCAATATGCAAATCCTGCTTAAAGCCTTGATTTTCATTTTATTATTTTTGATAATTTTTTCATTCTTAATATTTCTTATATCAATACATCCACAAAAAATTATAACAAACTTGGTTCCTTCTGATTTGGGTTTGAAATATGAGGAAGTAAATTTCAAAAGCGCCGATGAAATCAAATTAAGCGGCTGGTTTATTCCAAACAACAAAACTAAAAAAACTATTATCGTGATGCACGGCTATCCTGCTGATAAGGCAAACCTTCTTGGGATTGCTGAATTTCTAGCCAAAGATTTTAATGTTTTTTTATTTGATTTCAGAAGCTTTGGCAAGAGTGAAGGAAGATACACAACAGCAGGTTATTTAGAGGTAAAAGATTTGGAAGGCGCAATAAATTATTTAGAAAAAAATAAAAATACAACAAAGATTGGGCTTTACGGCTTTTCTTTGGGTGGGGCAGTTGCTTTAATGGTTAATCATGAAAATGTGAGGGCAATTGTGACAGACAGCACGTATGCCAAATTAAGCCACATGATTGAGCAAATGTACAGGATTTTTTTTGTTTTTAAATATCCATTATTTTATTTGACAAAATTATATGGAATTTTATTTTTAAAAGTCAATGTTGATGATGCAAGTCCTGTTGATAGCATAAAAAACATAAAAGCTCCAATATTACTAATACATGCAGAAAGGGACACTCAAATTCCAGTCAGCGAGGCTTATTTGCTGCATGATGCAAACAAGAAGTCTGAGCTTTGGATTGTTGAGAGTGCAGAGCATGGCATGAGCCATGCAGTTAATCCTGCAGGATATGAAAAAAGAATTGTTGAGTTTTTTAAAGAAAATTTAAGATGATTTTGAATTTAAATTCAATCCGCCTTAGGCAAAATCTAGTGCGAGATGTCGCTGTTTTGCCACATCGCGACATCTCGCCTATACATTGATTTTAATATAATTTATAGGCGAGGCTGAGGTTAATGGCAGAAAAACCGAAGCCGAGCACTAACATTTGGCGAAGCCAGATTGAAAGATCGATACAAATAATAAAAATTTAATTGAAAATGACGCGCCGCCAGCAAATAATCGAAATCCTACAAGAGAATAGACAGACAGCACAACAGCTTGCAAACTATTTCCAAACTACATTGAAGGAAATTATTGAGGATTTGCAACATATACAAAAATCAATTAAGCCAAAAAAATTGAAAATAAATCCGGCTTACTGCAAAAAATGCAATTTTGTCTTCAAAGAAAGAGACAAAATAAGCAAGCCAAGCAAATGCCCAAGATGCAAAAGCGAGTGGATAGAAGCGCAGATGTTTGAGATTGAATGATATTATCCGTTATACTTTGATTTACTTAAAAATTTTCTTTGACCATTTTCCATTATGTATCTGCCATATTCCCTTGACCAATCGGGAGGCAAGATAGGAGTTGAAATCCAAACACCTTTTCCTTCATCTGTACGGTCAACAAAAAGTTCTATTGTAAAAAATCCTTTTCGTAATTCAATTCTATATTTGTTCGTTATCTGCTTAACCGTTGTCCTCCTCATGAAAGTGGAGTAAAATCTTCTTTCTGTCTTTGGAAGCATATAAGGTTCTAAGAAATTATACAACCATAAATAAGCTCTAGGTAAATTAGGATAAGCATCAATTTGAGCCATCATAGAATCAATGTTCGATATCAATTCCTCCAATTCCATAAGTTTAGTAATCTAGTTTTATTTAAGAAATTTTGTGTTTGGAGAAAATGTACCAATGCAATTGCCAATCTTTAAATAAACATATAATATTTCCAATATCTATGATTAAAGCAGTTATCTTTGATTTGGACAATACTTTGATAGATTTCATGACAATGAAGAGGCTTAGCTGCGATGCTGCTATTTCTGCAATGATTGATGCAGGATTGAATGTTAAAAAAGATAAGGCAATGAAGGAATTGTTTAAGCTGTATGATAAGTACGGCTTGGAAGAAAAAACAATATTCCAAAAATTTCTAAAAAAAATAGCAAAAAAAGTTGATTACGAGATTCTTGCCAGCGGCATAGTTGCTTACAGAAGGGTAAGGGCAGGATTTCTTGAGCCATATCCGCATGTTGGCCAGGTTTTATTTGAGCTGAAGAAGAGGGGCATTAAATTGGCTATTGTTTCTGATGCTCCAAGGTTAAAGGCATGGATAAGGCTTGTTTCAATGAAGATAAACCATTTGTTTGACGATGTTGTAACTTTTGATGATACTAAAGAGCTAAAGCCGAGCATAGTGCCTTTCAATGTAGCTTTCAATAGGCTTAAAGTAAAGGCTTCTGAGTGCTTGATGGTGGGCGACAGGCCAGAAAGAGACATCAAGGGGGCAAAGAAGCTTGGCATGATTACTTGCTTTGCCAAATACGGCAATCCAAAGGCAAAAGGCTCTGGTGCAGACTACGAGATAAATGATATTAAGGAATTGCTTGAGATTGTAGAATGATTATCAACCCTAAAGTAACAAATCACTCATCATAAAACCAAATATTTATATATAACTTGGTATATAGCTTACTCATAGGCGTAAAAATCCTAGATTTATTTAAAATTTTGAGGTGCTTGAAAAATGGCAAGAGGAAGATGCATGAAGTGCAGGAAAGAAGTTGAAATCAAAGAAGGCAAAGAAGTCACAATGAAGAATGGCATGAGAGCTATGAAGGGCGTGTGCGGCGCATGCGGCACAAAGGTCTTCAGAATTCTTGGAAAGGCTAAGTAAGCCTTTTTTATATTTTTTATATATTTCTTAATTTCTATATATAGTATATGGACAACTTATAAATATATAATCACACCACTAAGCTGTTTGGGGGTGCGTAGCTGTAAAACTCATTTACAGTTAAAAGTATCTAACACCAATACTTGCCAGTGCTGATTATGGCAATGCAGAATGCAAGGGAGCGCAAGTCAACTTTCAGGAACTTTGCCTAAACGTCAACTATTGGCAGGATTTAGACCATTGCTTGCGTAAATGGCTTAAAACAAAACGGCGTTAAAAAACTATAACTGACAGCATAAAAACTGGTTGGGAAAACAGCGAAGCCCCTAACTTTTCTAAAAGAATTTCATTTCTTCATCTTCGGCAGAATCTTGTATGCAAAAATTGCAGCAACAATTATTATTGCCCAAAATAAAAGTTCATTAATAACCTTTAAAACAAATAAAAAAATATTCAAAACCAGAAATAAAACAATCAGAAAAACTAAAATTCTTAAATAATTATTACTTAAAAATTTCATTTTTTAAGTTCCAGAAAAATTTTATTTTTCTCGGATCCCATGCACAGGCTCAAGAAATCTTTTTTTCATTCTCATGAAAGTAACTCCATTTCTCCTTTCAATTTGTTTGTGAGTGTATATATTGCCTTCTAATGTAATGTAGTCAACTTTATCATTATCAGAAAAACTAAGCAATATAATCCACCCCCACGTATGCATTTTCTAGTTAGATTGGTATAAAAAGCTTTTGATTTGTCGTGTAGAAATTAGTATACTGGGGTATTATTTACATTAATGTTTTTATACTTTTTTCACAAAACTGTAAACTTCCTCATAAACTCTCTTTTTGTAAGCGACATCAAACAATCCATGGCCTGTTGCATTAATCAAAATAAAATTTTTATCTTTTGATTTGGCATGTTGATATATGTAATTTGCGCTGTTATAGTCTATTTTTGAATCATTGGCAATTTGGATTATTAAGATTGGCTCTGTTACTTTTGATAAATCTTTTTTATAAACTTTAAGAAATTCAACAATCTGCTCAACTCCTGCTGCAGAGTATTCACCATAATAATATTTTTTCTCTTCTTCTGTTGTGTTTCTTGCTTCATATTTTTTGAAATATTTGATAAGCCAAGCGTATTCTGCCCTTTTATCTTGCAGGCCAATTGGTGATGCTAATGAAATAACTCCTGCAGTATCTTTTTGTTCTGCAAAATACAAAGCAAGAGCTCCTCCCAAGGAATGCCCAGCAACAACAACTTTTTTTGTTCTTTTTGACAATTCATCATATCCGTTTTCGTAATCTTTATACCATTCTTGCCATTTTGTATTGTCAAGCTCTTTTATATCAGTTCCGTGCCCCTTCAACCTAACAACATAAACTGTAATGTTCCTGTCTGCCAAGTATTGAGCAAGCTCTCTTACTTCATTCGGGGATGCTTCAAATCCATGCGTCAGCAAAACTCCAATTTCTGAATTATTGCCTAAAATAAATTCTTCGTTTCCTGGCTTGACTTGATAATTAATATTAGTTGAACACGATACTACGAAAATCAGGAGAAACAATAATAGAATTTTGTTTTTCGTCATAAGCAGCTTTGTTTAATGTTTTTGATATATATGTTTATTGGTAATCTAGAACTAAAGAAATACTATCTATCTTTTGCTTCTTGCTTTTCTTTCAGAAACAAACCTTTCAGGAGGCCTTCTGTAATGCCGCCAGAAATTATCTATTTTTTGTTCATCTAATCTCCTTGCCTGTACAGCCTCCTCGCTGAGTTCAGGAGAGGATATTGTTAGCATTGTTGGCTTTTCCTTCCTGAATTTCGCATATCTTTCTTTTTTTGCACTTATCTTTTTAGCTTTTTTCTTTTTTCCCATATTTGCAGTAAATTGAAGGTTATTTATAAATTTAATGCGGGGGGCAGGATTCGAACCTGCGTAGGCACTAAGCCAATAGGTGTCTTCACTTCATCGCATTCAGAGAATGCTCATCACACCATGAAGCGCCTAAGCCTATCCCGTTTGGCCACTCCGGCACCTCCGCGTGAAATAATAGTTTGAGATGATTATTTAAAAAGATTGCTGAAAAATAGTCAATCTGACGACTGATTAAAATCCTCAACCCGCTTAGCAAATATTTGTGCTCAGCGTTGCTGTTCCACCACATCGCAACGCCTCGTCTATTTATTGTAATAATTCGAGGCAAAAATCAGTGGCAGATAATTTTTGCCGAGTGTAGTTTTTGTCACCTCAAAGGCGACGGATTAAATTTACTAATTATTTATTGACAATCTAAGAATTAAAATTACCTTATCTTTTTCTGCCACTTATAGCTTCTCAGTTTTGCACTCTTGCCAAAGCCGCAAGAAGAGCATTTGCCTTTGCTGAGGTTCATTGTTCTTTTGCCGCAGCGCCTGCAATATATCATATTCTTCTTGCCGGACTTTTCCCCCATTGATGGTGTGCCTTTCATTTTGATTTATTCAGAATAGTTAAGAATTCTAATCTGTTGAAATTACAGTTATTGTGTCTCCCCTGATAAAAACAACACCGAGCTTTCTTGTAACTTCTCCATTTACCCTTTCTTCCACATCTTCAAGAACAATGTTGATGTGGATGTCAAATGACTTGAGCTTGCCAATGTACTGCTTGTTGTTCTTCAGCTCGACAAGTATTCTCTTGTCCCTTGACTTGTTTAATGCATCTAACGGTCTTGCTGGTTCCATAAAATCAAAACACCCTTAAAATTTTAAATCACAGAATTTGGGCTTGTTTATAAATGTTTTCTTGTCCAGCAATAGCGATGCCATATTTTAATCCAGTTTTCAAATTTTATCTTGTAATAGGGTAGCCTGGCGCCTTGATGGATTTGACTTCCTCAATCTTTTCTATGTCTGGTATTCTATTTACTGCAAGCCATCCTTGAACAAGGTTTGGCGCTTCCTTGAGCACTATTATGTCTATTTCAAATCCATTCTGCTTTAATTTATTTATTATTTTATCATTAATTTCAGTTGCATATATGTATAGTTGAACTTTGTTATCTTTAAAATGAACAAAAGAATTTGATTCCAATTTCTCATTGCATAGTGCTGTCCTTAATGAATAATCCAGCTTGGTTGCCATTTTTTCCGGGTTGTTCATGCATTGAGGGTATAAATAAGGATTTTTTTGAGAACATCCCAGCAGCATTAAAATAATAAGTGCAAGCAGAACACTTGTTAATTTCATTTGTCAAAATAAGGTTTAGCGTTATATAAATATTTTTGCATGTGTCTCTGCATGCTAGTCTTTACTCTTTGTAATTTCTTCAGGGACTTTGTATTCATGCCATGATATTTTTTTGTTTTCAATCGCTGACTTCAGGGTTTTTTCAACTTTTGACAATTTTGATTGGCCGCTTTTCACTTCCACAAAAACAACTTTGTCAATTTGCTTTTCATCCATCCCCTCGAATACAACAAAATCTATTGGTTTGCCGATAAACCTTGCTTCTGTCGGCTTGTAAGGAAAATCAGGAAGATAGGGTGCAATCTGCTCGCTGAATTGCCCGCTTAAAACAGCCCTTGACTGCTTGATTGCATCCTCTCTGATGCCTGGAATTTTTTCCTTTAGCTGTTTTTGGGCTACATATTTCCCGATTAAATACCCAATATACAGGATAATAAACAGCAATACAACAATTCCAACCAATTCAAAAAAGTCCATAAAGCATACTTTAACTCAGCTTTAATAAATAATTATCGAAAAAACAACAAATCTTAAAAACAATAAAATTTTTCTTTTAATTATGAATTGGAAACACAGCAAACACATGCAAGGAAGAGACATCAAGCCATTGCATTTCAAGGAAAAAATGGATGCTTCTTCCCTTATAGAAAATTATGAAAGAAGTTCTTTTGAAGCCAGAAATGTCGCTGCTGGCGCAAAATTGTTTGAGGAAATGGTCAAGAGCAATGACACAATATGGCTTGGAATTGCAGGCGCTGTAATTGTCGGTGGATTGGGCGGTTATGTCATCGACCTCATGAAAAAGGGGTTTATTGATGCGATATGCTCAACAGGAGCCCAGGTTTATCATGACTTGCATTTTGCCTTTAATCTGCCGGTAAAGCAAGGAAGCGCTTTTGTTGACGACAATGAACTAAGAAAGGACGGCACAACAAGAATTTACGACATAAACATAAGGGAAGAAGAAACTTTAATTGCGCAAGACAGAATATTAATTGAATTTTGCAGGCAATGCAGATTGAAGGGAAAATTTTCAAGCGCTGACTTTAATTTTGAGCTTGGAAAATATGTTTTGGAAAATTCGCCAAGCCCAGAGCTTTCATGGGTTGCGCAGGCTGCTAAATTAAAAGTGCCTGTATTCTGGGATTCCTTGGCAAACCATTCAATTGGGATGAATCTTGCAAAGATTTACCTTGAAGGAAAAAATCTTGCTCCAAACCCGAGCCTTGATGTGCTTGAGAGCGCTGCTATTTTGTATTCGACAAAAACAAATGGCTTTTTTGAATTTGGAGGGGGGGGTCCTAAAAATTTCATACAGCAGATGGCTCCCACAATAAGCCAGATACTTGACATTGATTATGAAGGAGCTGACAGAGGGATACAAATAACAACAGCAATTGAGCGGGATGGCGGCTTAAGCGGCTGCACATTTGGAGAAGCTGTTACGTGGGGAAAGTACAAGGATGCCCACAAAGGCCTGATTCAAGTATGGGGCGAAGTAAGTGTTGTTGCGCCATTGATGTTTTGGTATGCTGTTGAAAACTGCAAGCAGAGGCCATTAAAGAAACTGATGGACAGGAAAAAAGAATTCTATAATAGATTGATTAAGGATGCCAAGAAAGCTAAATGAATTTTTTGATATGTTTATTTTAAGATTTTTAAAAAATTAATATGCCTTCGGCAAATTTTACTGCTCGTGGGCATTAACCCACTCGCCTATTTATTGTAACACGACTTTGATAGAAACCTTTTTAAGCCAACAAAAACTACTTTTTTCTATGGCATTATCACAAGCAAGACCAAGAAGAAAGCAGACAGGCGCAAGGTACAAGGATTACAGGAAGAAAAGGCAGTATGAACTTGGAAGAGAGCCTTCTTTTACAAAGCTTGGCAAGAAAAGAATGCAGGTTATAAGGACGATGGGTGCAAACAGAAAGTTAAGAATACTAAGCGCTGACACTGCAAACTTATTTGACCCAAAAACAAAATCCTTCAAGCAGATTAAAATCAAGACAATAACAGACAACCCTGCCAACAGGCACTTCATCAGAAGAAACATAATGACAAAAGGCTCTGTGATTGACACAGAGTTTGGCAAGGCAAAAATCACATCAAGGCCTGGACAAGATGGAGTTGTAAATGCTGTGCTGATTTCTTAGATAACTTAAACAAGATTTTTATATTTCAGAAGGCAAAGCTTTATAGGCTTTTCCTTCTTTTATCCTGTATACTTTTCCTTGATATTCTTCCATTATTCTTACCAGTCCTTTTTGTAGTATAATAGAAGCAGGTACATTTTGTATTATTTTGTCTGTTCCAAATTTTTTGACTAAAGTTGTTCTAAGGTGTTCAAAAGGAACTTCGCCTCTGTACTGCTCAAAAAGGCCTTCGACTAACTCAACAAGTTCTTTATCAGTTGCTGAGTTTACTAGCACAAAATAATCATGTTTCATTTTACAATTTTTTCAAGAGATTTTCTTTTGTCAACAACTATAACACTCACCATACAAACTGGTAATAACGGGTTATTTATATTATTTACTATCAAGTAGTTAAAAATAGAAAGGTTTATAAATGATAAAATGAGAATGTCTAATTATATGAAGAAATTTGCTGTAATTAAAGGTGGAAAAAGTGATGGCCAGCTTGCTCTGCCGCTTGAAGAGAGAGTAAGAGAAGCGGCTACAAACATTCCTTTGAATTTCTGGAAAGCATATGGTTTCACAAAAAGCAGCCTTGGAGGCTTTAAAGATAAAGTCAAACTTCCGAGCGGAAAAGATGTTCACATACAGGGATATGGCATCACGCTAGAAAAAGCATTTCAAGGTATGAATAATGTTGAATCTTTAGATAGTAACTATGGTGTGCCCCACTCAGTTCTTGTAAGGATGAATACACCAGAAATATTAGCCCTTTACGTTGGAATAAATCAAATCAAACAATACAGTCATATTCCAATGTACAGTGAAAGGTTTGATATGCTCATAGCTCAAGGAAGACAGAATTTTGCACAATTGATTTCTGCTCTTGTTCATCTTGGCTACAATGAAGCAGGAGTGCCAAAAATGGCAGATGAGAAAAGAGGATTTTCTAAATTTCCAATAGAATCCGGTGAACTAATAAAAAGAATGCAGGACATTCCGCCACAGGATACAGGGGAATTTATAAATTCCCTATTGATTCCATACAGAAATTACGGACAGACAAATAAGGAACTTCGCTACGAATTCAGAAATCCTTTTGGACACGATGAAAAAAGATATGACTCTACTGCTAGAAACGGTTGGATAGCTAAAATAGTGAATTTTATGGCAGCAGTCTACAATGCAAATATGAAAGCCTATGCAACAAGGGTGCAAGTTTAATTCTTTTGAACTTAAAGAAAATTTATATATTCTTCTGAAATTTCTTCCTCATGGACAAAATTGAACTTATATACAAAATACTCCACTCGAATTCAGGCCCACAAAACTGGTGGCCTGTAACCAAAGAAGGAGAAATTGCTCCACAATACCATAAGGATATTATTCTGACTGAAAAGCAGAAACTGGAAATTTGCTTTGGCGCTATTCTAACTCAAAACACAAACTGGAAGAATGTGGAAAAGGCAATAGCTAACCTCAATAAAAACAATCTAATTGACGCGAAAAAAATAAAAAATACTAAAAATGAGAAATTAGCGCAAATAATAAAATCAAGCGGCTATCACAACCAGAAGGCAAAGAAGCTGAAAAATTTCTGTGAATTTTTATCAAAAAAATATAATGGAAGTTTAAAAGAATTATTTAAAAATGGCATTGAAAAATTAAGAGAAGAGCTTTTATCTATCAATGGAATCGGCCCGGAGACTGCGGACTCGATAATTCTGTATGCTGCCAAAAAACCCATATTTGTCGTTGATGCCTACACAAAAAGGATAATGCACAGGATTGGCTGCAATGAAGAAACATATGATGGGATGCAAAAATTATTTATGAAAAACTTGCAAAATAGCGAAAAATTATTTAATGAGTACCATGCATTATTAGTAGAGCTCGGCAAGAATATCTGCAAAAAAGAGCCTTTGTGCAACAAATGCCCAATTAATAGTCATTGCAACTATGGCAAAAATATATATACCAAGAGCAAAGATTAATCAAAAATGGCATTATTAACAATAATAGCTGCTGTAGTTTTATTTTATGTACTCTTAGTATTCTTGATGCACGAGATGTTCAGAAAATTTTTCCATATGCTGCTCTTTGTCAGCACTGCTTTATTCATTTTTGCTGTGCTCTACTTTATGTTAAAAGGCGTTTAATTCAAAATATTTATATATCCATCATGTTAAAAGTTAATAAAAGAGGTGCTAGATGAGTTTCTTTAGCAAGCTTGCGTTTTGGAAGAAAAAAGACGATTTAGAGGACATAGGCAAGGACCTAGGCCTTGGCAAGGATTTGGGATTGGATATCGGCGCAGGGCCATCGCCAGACTTGGGAATGGGCATTGATACAGGACAGCAGCAGGCATACCAGAAATACCCTTCATACCAGCAGCCTCAACAGGGATTTCAGCCAGTATATCAGCAGCCTCAAACTTCTTTTTCAAATGACAGCTTCATTGCCTCAAAAAATCTTGAGGTTATATCCAGCAAACTGGATGCATTAAGAGCTACCATGGAAAGCATAAACCAAAGATTAGCAAATATAGAGGCAATTGCAAGAGGCGAGCAAGAAGACACGAGAAGGAAAAGATATTATTGAAAAGATTTTTATACACTAATCCTTAAATTTATTTTGATGGGCAAAAAAAACATCATTGTGTTTTCTACAGCACTATTAATTGTGCTTTTAGACCAATTAACCAAATTCCTAGTAAAGCAAAATCTCCAATTAAACCAGTCAATTTCAATAATAAAAAATGTCTTGCATTTCACTTACATAACCAACACAGGCTCTGCTTTCGGCTTGTTTAAAAGATTAAATATTTTTTTTATTTTGTTTTCCATAATTGTTATTGTTGTAATCTTTTATTTCGTTCAAAAAATTAAGAAAAATGGGAAAGCATTGCAGTTTTCTATTGGATTATTATTAGGAGGGACAATTGGAAATTTGATTGACAGGTTAGTTTATGGCTCTGTTATTGATTTTATTGATTTCAGAATCTGGCCTGTGTTTAATGTTGCAGACAGCGCTGTGACAATTAGCATTGTTTTGCTGATTGTGTTATTATGGAAGAAATAGTCAATTAATTTTGATTCTGTTATTTATTTTCTAAGTAAACTTCGTAAATCATATATTAATTTCATAAGGTCTCCTACTTTAGCAGTCTCATCTGCTACACCTGTAGTATATATTTTAGTAACTCCTGTATTTTGTGCTTGTTTCCAGATATCAGGATTACCACTGACCATAAAAACTTTGTCATAATGACCATCTCTTTCATAGATTTCTTGAGCGAAAGGTACGCCCCATGGTTTTGGAGTTCCGCCTTGACTCCTTGGAAATTCTCCATCTACAATGTATGCGGCATAACTTTGATTTAGCATAGAAAGAGCAACATCGTAGCTATCTGCAACATCAACATAACCTTCCCCTAAAAATTGTTCTAATCTACGTTTATGTAATCTTTGCCATGTGGAGTCGTCTTCAACTACTAATACTTTTTCCATTTTTATTTTAAATTAATAATTATAAAAATAAATTTCAGAATTCTTCAAACTCCTCAAGCTGCTTCAAATAACCTTTTTTCTTCAGAAAAGCAGTTTGTGTTGGGGTATACTTGTATATGATGTCTCCCTTTGCATCTCCACCGTATTCCCATGGCTCAACAATTACAATGTCGCCATCCCTAACCCATAATTTTCTTGTCAATCTTCCAGGAATTCTGCATACCCTTGTTTTGCTGTCAAGGCATCTTACCCTCATTCTAGAGCCGCCGAGTCTCTGCTCTATAATTCCAAAAGTTTCTTTGCCCTTTGGCAGATGAATTCTAGAAATCTCCTGATGTAGCTGCTCTTGCTTCTGCTGCTCTTCTTTCTTCTTGCTCATTAATTATCTTGGATTGAAGTGGGTTTATATATCTTTCTATAAAACCCAAATTTTAAATATTAAGCATGATTATCCAAAATAATGAAGCGCTTGAATCTTCCAAAAGAAAGAACATTTATAGGGCCTGCTTTGCTCTGGAAAAGAATTGCTGCTTTTTTTATAGACATGGTGATAATAAATTTAATTGTATTATTTCCATTCAGGCGCTTATTCCAGAGCATTATTCCAAAAGATTACTCTTTTTCAGAAGCGTACAGGCTTTTGAGCACAAGCACAGATTACACAAGCCTAATAACCTTGATTTCTTTTGTTATGTCTGTCTTGATAATTGTATATTTTTTAATGATGGAAAGGAAAATGGGCCAAACTATTGGAAAAATGCTGATGAAAATTTATGTTGTTGGTGATAATAATACTTTGAAGGCATGGCAGTTATTAACAAGAAATCTTGTGTTTATCCCAATATTCCCGTTTGTTTTATTGTGGATGCTAGATCCTTTGTTCATGTTTTTCACAAAAACAAACCAAAGGCTAAGCGAGATATTAAGCAAAACAAGAGTAGTTGAAATGTATAATTTAGAACAATAAGTTTATTATATGGTTAATTTTCGGTGATTTAAATGACAGAAGAACAAAAAATATTTTTGTTGAGAGTTGATGTCAAGCCCAATAACATACAGACATCGATGAAAACACAGAATGTAACTCCGCAAGAGGCAATTGGCTTTCTGGAAATGGCAAAAGACCAGATACTTGACAACTTAAAGCAGGGAAGAAAGGACATATTCCAGGCTTTCAAAAAAGAAGGTGAAGAGTAAATGGAAAAGGCTCCACATCAAAATTTCAGATGGGGTTATGCAATATTTGTTTTGTTGTTGTTAAGCGTACTCGGATTTATAGCAGTTGGAGTACTTTCATTATTTATGGGAGTTGATGTTGAAAGCTTGAATGGAAATGTTGCATTAATTCCAATTAATGGCGTGATTTTGGGGAGCGACGACTCTGAGTCATTTTTTGAAAGCGTAACATCTTCAATTGACACGGTTAAGTTTATTGAGAAGGCTGAAAAGAATTCGAATATCAGGGCAATAATACTGGAAATAAACAGCCCAGGTGGTTCTGCTGTTGCATCCGAGGAAATAGCAAATGCTGTCAAGAAAACAAACAAGACAACTGTTGCATGGATTCGTGAAGTAGGCGCATCTGGCGCTTACTGGATTGCCTCATCTGCAGATTATGTTGTCGCTGACAGAGTTTCAATAACCGGCTCGATTGGTGTCATTGGCTCTTATCTGGAATTTCCGGGATTATTAGAAAAATATAATGTAACTTACAGAAGATTAGTTTCAGGCAAATACAAAGACATTGGGAGCCCTTACAAGGAAATGACACCAGAGGAAAATGTAATATTCCAGCAGGCCTTGGATGAAATAAGGGATTATTTTGTAAGCGAAGTGGCTAAAAACAGGAAATTAAACAAAAAGGATGTTGACAAGGTAGCAAACGGACTGTTTTACCTTGGGGCGCAGGCGAAAGAGCTTGGCTTGGTTGATGAATTAGGAGGCAAAGACGAGGCTATCAGCTACATCGAGAAGAAGGAAGGAATAAAAGCTGAAATTGTCGAATACAAAAAAGAAAAAACTCTGTTTGATGTTCTGAGCAAGGTTTTAAGCAAACAATCTTTTTTTGTCGGAAAGGGGCTTGGAAGCGCTTTGCTTGACAGAAAAGTTTCATCAAGCATCAGCATTACAACTTAAGCTATGGATATAAAAATATTTAAAAAAATTGCTGGGATTGTTTTGATTATAATCGGAATCATAGGTCTTTTTCTCCCGATAATTCAGGGCGTGCTTTTGATATTTGCTGGATTGCTGCTTCTTGGAGTTAAAAAAGAGCAGATTAAGAAATGGTTTAAGAAATTTAAATTCTAAAATAACAAATAACAACAAAGTTTAAATAATAGTATATTTAAAATTATCAATCAAAAGAGGCAAATAAATGCGAGATACCAAGATGGATGTTTTTGAGATTGTTCTCTTAGTTGTTGGGATAGGCGCTGCTGTTCTTGGGTTTCAGCTTATAAATCAAGTTTACAAGGCTGAGAACAGCCAGTTGAGCTGGCTAATGGTAATTGCGATTTTCAATTGGCTTACTTTATTAATTTTATTTATTTTGCTCAGCTTGATGGTTGATGTGTCAAAGAAAGAGCTAAAGGAAATAAAGACAATGATTTATCTGCTTTACGAGGGGAAAAAGAAGAAATAGCACTATTCGGTCACTTTGTGGTGATAGTTAACAGCTCCATTTTCTCTATGTCGCTTAAATCAACTATTGGTCTTGGAAATTTTTCATAGTCGTCCAATATCCTGTTGCATGCTGTATTTACCCAGCACTGGATGAACGGGAAGTTTTCAACCTGGCTGAAATCTAAAGTGTCAAATGCAAAAATGTAGCAATTTTTGTCTTTTAGCTGTTTTTTCAATTCAACTGCTTTTTTGAAGTTATTTTGGCCCGGCTTTAATGAAACTAAAATTCCGATTTCGGCTGCTTCCAAAAATTTCATGTAAGCTGCTTTCCTTTTCCTGTTGTATCTTTCTACTTTAGCCCTGTCTATTTTTGAAAGCATGGCATTGATTGGGTCGTAGCAAAAAACATCTTTATCAATATTTAATGCAATCCCCAAAGGATGGAATACGCCTGTTCCGATATAAAGGAAAGCATCAACGCTGTCTTTTATTTTATCAGCCGAGCCTACATCACAGCCAAGCAATTGCCCTTCATATTTCTGCCGGATTTTGTCAATAAAAATGTGTTTTCCATTGTTTTCGAGATATTGCTTTATTTCATCAACAAAATCAAGAAATTGCACTGTGGTTGCTAGCCCGATATTTTTTGGCAGTATATCTGTGTCTAAATTTGACAGGTTAATTTTGCCTTTATATCTTGATTCAACCATCATTATTTTCATGATAGATTGAGGATAATTATATTATTCTTAAATGTTTGTGATTGACTGGATTTTTCCATTAATTATTTTTATGTTTTTGTTTATGTGAATTTGATTTATTGATTTTATTTTTATTTTATTATTTTTATTGAATTTTATATTGTGTCACTGTTTATTGAAATTTTTTTATTGTTAATCTTTGTTTATTTGTGCATCAAATATCTTTTTACCACATTGAAGTATAGACAATTCTTTTTAAATGTAAAGCCTCAGATTTAGAATAATGGCTGAATTAAAGAGAGTTCTTGGGTTTTGGAGCATTTTGGCCCTGGCAATTGCCTCTATTATGGGCACTGGGTTATTCTTCGGAGCTTCAATTGGCTCAAACTATTCTGGTAATGCTTCAATACTGGCATGGGTGATTTTGAGTGTTATCGCCATTTACATCAGCATGTACTTTGCCGAGTTAGCGTCAATGTACCCAAAAGCAGGAGGGATTTACGAGTTCAGCAAGCATGCTTATAACAGATTTTTTTCCTTTTTGATGGGATGGACTGCATGGCTTGTTGGCAATTTATCAACTGCGTTGCTTGTAGTTGCAGCCATCGACTACTTAATTCCAGATCCTTCACAAGTTTGGATTAAGATTGGCATAAGCATAATGTTCATTGTGCTATTGAATTTAGTTGCTTATTTTGGCATTGAAGCCAGCGCTTTTTTGACTTTTGTTTTTACAGCCATAACTATAGGTGTATTGGCATCAATCACCTTTCCGGGTTTGTTCCAAATTAGTACCTTCAATTATTCGCCATTTTTTGTCTTTGGAATTCCGTCAATCTTTGTGACAATATTCTTCATTGCAGAAAGTTTTTTTGGCTGGGAGTCTGCAACATACCTTGCAGAGGAGACTTACGAGCCTGAAAAAGTTATACCAAAGGCAATTGTGATTGCCACTTTAATAATAGGAGTTCTCGGCACTTTAATGGCTTTTGTTTCCCTTGGAGTAATTCCCTGGAAAAGTTTAGCAGCATCCAGCAATCCACTTTCAATTGTGTCGGCACACATCTTTGGCAACTTTGGCATGAAGGCAGTCAACATGGGCATTTTTGTCGCCCTTATAGGCTCTGCTGCAAGTGGAATAATTACAATGCCGAGGTTGATTCTTGCATTGGCAAGGGACAAGCTGTTTATTGCCCAATTAAGCAGCATTCATGGGAGATTTAAGACACCCTACAAAGCCATAATTTTCCAGACTATTGTATCGCTTTTGGTATTTGGAATGGCTTTTGGAAAGTACAAAGCGTTGCTAAATTTGGTGTTGCCTCTCGGATTTGTAATGTACTTCTTTGTTATTTTGTCTGTGCCTGTATTAAGAGCCAAAGAGCCTGACATAGAAAGAAAGTTCAGAGTGCCTTTTGCAAAAATCGGCTCAGCCATTGTGATGATTTTTATAGTTAGTGTTTTATTTGCCTGGATTTTTTCTGAGCCAAGCTCAATAAACACCCTTAAATTAGGATTTTCCCTTATTGTTGTCGGCATACCAATATATATGCTGCTTGAAATTTATTATAACCCTGACACAATAATAAAAATTAATGACTCGCTTGCATATTTGACATTGTTGACTGAAAGAATAATTCTTCCAAAAAGCATAAGAAAGGAGATACTTGCATTATTAGGAAATTTGAAAGGCAAGAAAGTTCTTGAATTTGGCTGCTCTGTTGGGACTCTGACGATGCACCTTGCAGAAGCTGTCAAGCCGCACGGAAGAGTTTATGCAACTGACCTGTCAAAAAGGGATTTGCTCATAACAAAGAGAAGGCTTGTAAAAAAAGGCCATTCGCATGTCATTGTTATCCATGATGAGCATCAAGTGAACAGGGTGCATCCCTCCATTCCGCATGTGGATGCAATTGTAAGCATTGGTATGATGGGATATTTGCAAGATGTAAAAAAAGTATTAAGAGAGATGCGCAACTTGCTTCCTTATGGGGGCAAAATAGTTTTCGTTGACTATGCTGATTTTTTTAAAATAATTCCAAATGTGGCATGGCTGTCAAATGACAGGACAATAGAGAATATTTTCCGCGATGCGGGATTTTCTGTCTTTGTGACAAGAAAAAAAGGATTGTTCTGGAATTATGTTTATGTGTATGGAATCAAGTTTCATGAGAATATACCGTATGTTTGAATTAAGCTTATTAGTATTCTACTTTAATTTTTAATCATATTTATTGAATTTATTTTCTTCGTTGATGTATTTAGTCGTATTGAATTTTTTGTTAATTATTTTTTACAGATAATTTACTTAATATTTGCTGGAGTAAGTGGTGGAATTGCCAATATATTATTCACTTGAACAACAACTCTAGTTGCTTCAAAGGATGTCACATTTTTAATGTTTTTATCCGTGTCGACTGTTATTGTGCCTCCTTCCTTAATGTCATTGATTTTCAGTTCAACTTCAATAAAAGGGTATGGCAAAGTCAAGTTTGCCAAAGACAGGTTTACAGCTTGGCTTTGCTGGACTTTTTTCTGATATTCCTCTAACTCTTTTTGGAATTCTGCAGGATTCTTTTGTTCTTGCTTGATAATTCTAGTGTTTTTCGTCACTCTGATTTCTCGAATTGCAGGAAGTTCCTCAAAGGGATTTACTGAAGGATAACTTTCCATTGTAATTACATTTCCAGCTACTTTTGTAACTGTGCCTGAAACAGAGAGCATCTCAGGAATTGTTGGGAATAATTTTTTCGCTTTTTCTATTTGGCTCAAGAGCTTTGAGTCCATATTTTTATCTTGAACATGTTGTTTGCTTTTATATAAAACGCCAACGCTGAAGCCAAGAAAAATGCCAATTAAAAAAACAATGACTGTTAAAACAAGTCCTTTGTTTATATTCATTTTTCACCTCAGTTTTAATTTTATGATTGCCTTTAATTATGTAATGAGTAATATTTGTATGGACCAAATCCGTGAACTTCTATATCTTCCTTGTTCGGCTCAACAAACAATTTTGAAACATCCTTTCTTACTGCTTTTACTTCCCAGTAAAATTCTTGGTTCAAATTATTTTTATCGACTGCCTTGACAGTAAATTTTCCATTCTTCACACTTGATGCTGCAAGCTGTGATATGTTTTCATTATTGCTTTCAAATTTCGCAGTTAACAGAATAGTTCTGCTGTCCTCCATTGTTAATGCTTCAAAATAATCCGGCAGTAAAACTTCCGCAGCCCCATTTTCTAATTTTGATTGTCCTCTGTAAAATACAGCATTTTCAGGGCCTTCAAGAGTTGTATGCACAAGATACTTATTTTCATCGACAGGGTGCTGGATAATGAAATTTTTAGTTGTTGTAAATCCAGGAATAGTAGCAACTAGGGTTCCATCAAAATATAACCTTGTATTCCCATCCCATCCGACAGAAAATACATTGCTTGTTATTGACCTGATGTTAGCTCCCGCATTTGCTAAAGGACCCTCATAAATGTTTGCTTTTAAATTCTGCATGCCGCTTGCTGGACCAATCCTAACAATTCCCGATGTTGAACCGAGAACTAAATCATTAGGTGCTCCGCTAGATGAAGTATCAGCATAAATTCCTGGATAGCCCCATGCAGTTCCAACCCTTAATCTGCCTCTGCCGCCCTGCACAAGTCCTTCGTTGCCCTGCACATGAATATTATTTTCTATCCATGCATCCGTAGCATAAATATTTGCTCCAGGCCCATTCACAGCAAGTTTAACCTGAGGATTTGTTGTTCCAATGCCGACATTTCCTGTGCTTCCCTGTAGAATCATTTTATCAGAATTTGCAGTTCTAAAATATACGTTGCCAGAACCTGAAGGCGCATTGAAAAAGGAATTTGTTCCGTCTGTAAGAACTGTGTAATCAACACCTTGCCTCCAGAAAGCAGAATAAGCATTCCCGTATGTCGGATGGTTCCCAATATTCGTATTCAAATTTCCACCTCTTATGGTTCCAACCACATCCAGTTTAGCTCCAGGATTTGTTGTTCCAATGCCAACGTTGCCACCGAGATATGCATTGCCAGGAGCTCTTATACCGCCCATGCCAGGATCGATGCTCTGTGCATTTGCAAAGCTCCCATCAGCTGAAAGCTGTATTTTTCCTGCAACAAGCGAAGATGCTGTTGAGCACGCTGCATTGGGCCCACAAAACCTAAAAAGATTACTTGCGCCTCTTTCAAGAAAATAATTGTTTGTGCTGTCTAAAGTTATAGGACCTGCGACCTCCAGCTTTGTAGCAGGACTCGCTGTTCCAATTCCAACATTATCACTGCCGGTAGTCAATCTCACATTTGCCCCGTCATCTGTCCAGCCACCTCCAGCACCTCCGCCGACCGCTGCTGTCGCTTGCGTTGTTCCGTCAGGAAAAACAAAGCCGCCGATTGAAGACCGTATTCTGCCGGCAACATCCAGCGTGTGTGCTGGGGCTGTTGAGTTTATGCCGACGTTGCCGGTATTTGTTATAATCATTCTCTCAACATTTGCTGTTCCAAATCGCAGCGATGGGTTTGGTGGGACAGCAGATGCATCTGGTCGAGTGTTGAGGAAACCAGCGCCGCGTCCATAAGAGGCACCGCCAAAGCCAATGTTCATTGCCGGGCCATTTACAGGGTCTGGTCCAAAGCTCGCAAATACATCTGCCGTTGCTGTCTCATAAATCTGAAGTTTAGCCCGAGGATTTGTCGTTCCAATTCCTACATTCCCATTCGCATCAATAGTCAATCTGCTTGCATCTGCTGTTTTGTCATAAATAGAAAATTTTCCTACTCCAATGCCGCCAGCTGAACCTGCAGACACTAATGCATATTGCCTGCCACCTGCTTCTGTATTTTTTATGTTTAAATAGATTTCATTATTATTCTGAATTTGTGTATTGCCGTTTACATCTAATTTCTGGGAGGGTATAGTTGTTCCAATCCCGACATTTCCAATGTCATCAACGTATAATTTGCTAGCAACATCCAATTTGCCATTTTCAACTATTACATCTCCTGCATTCACCATGGGTAAAAACAATAAAATAAACAGAGCTATCGCTAGGTTGAATTTTAAGATTGATGCGGAGAAATTTATTGAAAGTGATTTTTTGTTTGAGATTTTTTCTTTCTTATTTGTCCCATATGCCCTGTTTATTTCTTCCATTTTTTCACCTCAATCATGGATTTCCATTTTGTGTTAAAGTGCCTTTCAAAAGAAAATTGCCAGCTTCGTCAATATATGCAATAACATTTCCATTAGAATCCTTTACAATAAAGTTGTTATTCGACGGAGAAGGTGTTAACGTCGCTTGGTTTTGCTGCAGGCTACCTTTTATAAACATATTGCCATTGTTCAGATTGATTACTGCAACATTATTTCCATTTCTATCCTTTACTATGAACTCGTCATTCCCGCTAGCAGGTGGGTTAGGGTGATTTTGTTGAAGATTGCCTTTTAAAATAACATTTCCGCTATTATCAAAGCTGATAACATTGAAAAGATTATTTCTCATTATTAAAAAATTTAGCAAACTCTGCGGAAGTTGGACAGAACTGGCATTTATATAAATAATGCCATTAATCTTTGTGATTTTGTTTACTCCTGTTGATATAGTGCCTGTAACGTTTGACTGAAGAAATTTAATATACTCATTGCCCAAGTAATTCACTAAAAGCTCTTTGTTGTCGGTTATGCTTATGCTGTAATTAATGCCATTGACGGCTTGCGGCATAACAAAAGTTCTTGCGTAGCCGTCATTGACAGATTTTGCAATTTCTATTTCCCGGTATGCCAAGCCTGCAATGTCTTCAGCAATTTTTTTGTTTCCTTCTTCTTTTGCCTGCAGTACTCTGGAGCTGTTTACTGCAAAAAAGCCAATTGCTACCAAAAGCATAAAAGAAGCCAAAATTATAAACTCTACGGCAGATTGTGATTTCTGGGACATTTTATTTTCAATATTAGTTTATTTTATGTTTTTATTAATGTGAATTTAATTTAATTTTTATTGTCTTTGTTCCTTACATAACACATTAAAATTTTCTATCATTAAAATTTAAATTCAAAAATAACGAAAATTATTTTTCTGTTTTTTTTATATTTTTATTATTAATTTCATTATTAATGGGTTTTTTATTGAATTGTATTTGTTATTTTTTATTTTATTGTTTAATCGCTAATGGATTTAGCCGTATTGAATTTTTGTTTTTATTGCTTAATTCTTAAAATTAAAAACTATTTTAATTTGATTGTTATATTACTTCAATTTTAACAGAACTGCCTATTGACTCGATTTTCACTTTTTTAAGGCCTGGACTTGCAAGGTCTGGAAGCTGGCATGTGTTTGCATTGCAGTTTGAACCTGTTGTAGTTAGATTAACAGAAGAAAAAAATACAATTTCTGAAATGCCGAAACTTGTTGTTGTGTTAAAGACAAGCTCCCTGCCATCAATTATTACAGCAGTGCCAACACTATCAGGGACGTTTAACTCCATCACAGTTTTTGAACCCTGGCCGGAATAAAAAATTGACTCTGCAGTATCAATTATGCCTCTTCCAAATTTTGTTATCTGCGCATCTGTTATTTCCTGGCCTGACTCTTTTGAATAATTATAAAATAAGTAAGTTGTAGGGACAATTATCGCTAAAGTTAAAGCTACGACTAATAAATATTCCAATGAAGACTGAGCTCTAAATTTAGCTCGATAATACTTTCCCATTTATTTTCCCGCTTATTGAATGAATAGGCCTGCTCGGAGTGTTAATGGCATAATAGCTTATTGATATTTTGAGTTCAACTCTTACGTCAGGAATGTAACCTCCTCCAGTGCATCCAGTAAAAATTATGTCTTTTTCTGTTGCATGCTGCCAGTCAAATCTTGGAGGGGGAACGCACGAAATAGGAGGAGTCGCATCATTTGTTATTTGAAGTGAAGTAAGTGTTATGTCTTCCCCAAGATTGTTAACTAATTTAACTCTGGCTTCAGTTGGCTTCAAACTAAAATCCAGGCATTTAAACTGCGAAGGGAAACTGCATTTTTGCGGCAGGTATTTGCTGAAATCAAATATTCCAAAATAGTAGAGTGCGCTTATGGTTGTTGCTATAACAACAAAAGCCCATGCATATGTTGTGAGAAATTCTAATGCTGCCTGTGATTTCTTGTGCATACCGACCTCTTTTTAAAAATTGAAATAAGGACAAAACTAAAGAAGACTATATATAAAATTTGTGTTTTATAAATCTATAATTATATAATTGTGGAGAGCACTTCACCTTTTACGTCCTTTGCATAAGAAGAGCCGCTAGATACCGTATTGTATCTTATAGTTATCAAAACCTTTCCTTTTTCACCAACAACTAAGCCGCCGCCAGAACATGATGTCCATGTCAAATCCTTAATTTCGCCAGCTTTCCATCCTGCTGGATTTGCAGGTGCTGTGCAGGCATAAGCCGTTGTGCTTTCAGTGCTCAAAGTCATTGATGAAACATCTATTGGCTCTCCTACTGCATTTTTCAGCCTAATTTTGAATGTGCTGGCAGTTGCTGATGTTTGGTAATCGAGGCATTGGAACTCGCTGCCGAAGTTGCATCTGTTTGGCAATAGCTTGCCTGGGCTTAAGATGCCAAAATAAGCAAGCGTGCCAATCATAATCAAAATAACCAAAAAAGCCCAGCCATATGTTGTAAGAAACTCCAATGCTGCCTGTGATTTAATGTTTTTATTCATTTTTCCTCTTTTGAGGTTTTCATTTTATTTATTGTTTATATACTTTTCGATTTTCTTTTTTCTTGCCTGAGATTACTGCTATATTATTCCAGTAAACAATTTTCCAAGGAGATTCATGAAAAACAAGTACAAGGCCATTGAGCCAAAAATATAAATCGGGATGTATTTAAGGCCCCCTTTCATGTCGCCTTTCTCAACAATGGACACTATCAATGATGAAAACAGAGAGATCACAAAAATAGCAACTAATGAAAATGTTCTGAAATCAGCTGGATTTACATTTACTTTTGAGAAGACAAAAGGCAATGAGCTTACTCTTTGCGTTGCGAATGATAGTTTAGTTACAAAATTAAGTATTAGAAGGAGCAATTGGAAAGAAAGCGCAAAAAGAAGCGGGCTTATAACTACAACAATGACAGAAATGAATATTATGTAAGCGATTGCTGCTGCTGACATTTCATCTTTTAATTCTTTTGTTTCTTTTAAATTATCAACAATCCTGTCTATAAGCCCAGTCACGTTGCCGCCGCTTTCTGCCTCGCTTATTAGCAAGTCAACTGTACGGCGAAGCATCAACGAGTCATACTTGTCAGAAAGCTCAGTGAGCGCTTTGCCAAGTTCGTATCCTGTCATCACTTTTTTTGAGGCTTTTGCCACTTCACTTCCCAAAATACTAAAGCGAGGCTTTACAGCAGCCCACAATGCCTTTTCAAAAGTCATTCCGCCCTTTAGATTGGCTGAAAGCACCTGCAGAAAATCCGGAAGCTCTTCTTCCATTTTTTTAGTTCTAAAATAGATTTTCAAATCCAAATAAAAATAAATCAGCAATATGAACAATGTTGCAAAAAACAGCTGAATTGCGAACCATCCTACAAAGGAAAAAACATAAATTTCAAAAGGCGAGAATCTTTTGAGGTACGGGAAGATGAAAGTTATGAATATCAAAGTTGTTATTATGGCTGAAAAATAAAAAAGCATGCCAAAAAACCTGTAAGGGACTTCGTTAAATCCAGCCTTTAGCAAGTATTTTCTTAAAATTGGTATAAATTTCTTTGGCACAAAAGCCTTTCCAAATTCCTCTAAAAATATTATTTTCAGTGCCATTTTATCATAGGTTAACCATCGGCCTTATCGATTTGAAAAGTGTTATGAAAATGAACTGCAATACCACAATAAAAAATATGAATACGAGCATTGTCTTCAAATCAATTGGAAAATTGATGAAGCTTGATATTACAATGAACATTGCCATACCAAGGGAAGGCAGAATAACGGCAGCAAGCATGTAAAAAATTACCAGAGTATTGAGTTTTTTTCCGTACGTTTTTATCTCAAGCTCTTCTTCTTTTGTTATTTCCACCAAGACTGATTCAAGAGGCTTTGTTACATCTATGCCAAGCTGAAGCGCATTATTAACATGGAATAATATTTTCCTTAATTTTTCAGATGGCGAGTATATCATCGCATTATTCAATGCATCCTCTATGGTGCTGCCCGTGTCTATATCATCAACTATTTCCTTAATGTATTTTGATGCGATGCCTCTGCTCTCTGCAGTTTCTATGAGGGCATTCAGCAAAGGCCGTCCAGAATAGAGCTTAACAAGCAGGTACCTTCCCACAAAAATAACTTCCCTGTTGATTTCGCGCTCTCTCTTTCTTATTTTGGCCTTAACTTTTATCAGGGAATATTCAAAAAGCAGAATCAACAAAATTATGAAAATTGGGGCTAGAAGCAATAAAGAAATCTGTGCTTTTTGCAGCACGAAAAAAAAAAGGACAGTAAATAAAAAAGCGTATAAGACAGTTATCTTAATATTTTTATTTACATACTCTATTGGAGTGTAGGGCAGATGAGCTATCCTCAGCTGGCTTTTAAGAGATGGAAAAAATGAGGCTATCCTGTTTACAAAGCTGATTTTAAACACCTTTTTTTATTTGATATTTGATTATTTTTTCAATATTTTTGAATTATGTTTTTATTCAATGTGAATTTAATATTTTTTGCTAATGTTTTAGTTTCTTTCACAACGCAATAAACGTTTTTGCCATTAACTTTTAAAATAAAAAATAACTAATTATTTTTTTGTTTGTTTTATTTGATTTCATAGTTATTGTATTTTTCCGTTAATGAATTTAGTAGTGTTGAATTTTTTATTATTGGGTTTTATGTGATTTATTTGTTTATTTTTTTTATTGCAATGTTTTTATTTCTGCGCGCAGGGCCAAAGATTCTGCGTCCATTGGATAAATCTTGAGAGCTTCGTCAATAAATTTTAATGCTTCATCATAAAATCCCTTTTTTATACTAACCTTGGCTTGGTCGTTTAACGTTCTTAGTAAAAGTGATTTTGAAGGACTAAGTGACTTTGAGGGCCTACTCTTGCTCGTCTGCTCAGAACCTGCTTGTGTAAATAAACTAGATACCATCTGCCGCTGAAGCTGTGATGGTTGTCTGCTTGATGGCATAAATGGCTTGTTGCGATAGTATTTAGACAGTATCATGCCTATCTTGTTTACATCTATTACATTTCTGCTGACCATCCATTTTAAAATTGTGATTTTTGATTGAATGTCTGCATAAATTTCTGGCTTTGAAAGGCCTGTGTAGAGGTTTAATGTGTCTATGATAGCAA
The DNA here is from genome assembly GCA_023259315.1 of Candidatus Woesearchaeota archaeon. The sequence continues at coordinate 25,969 of JAHFQL010000005.1, forward strand.
GCGGCTCATTGACTATTTCCAAGACATCCCTTATAGGATTTTGCTGCATCAAAACCCTTGCATCCCCGTTTGGCAGTACTTCAGCAATCTGCAAAGTTCTTCTTTTACCAGTTCTTCTATTGATGTGCTGCACAACTATTAATGAAAGTGCTGATAAAATCTGCTTAGGCAAATCTATTGGAGGATTGGTAAGCCTATTTATTGTTTCTCTGGCATTGTTTGCGTGCAAGGTG
>JAHFQL010000071.1 GCA_023259315.1 Candidatus Woesearchaeota archaeon
TCCTCTGATTTCTTCTCTTCAGCTGCTTTCTTTCCAGAGTCTGCTTTTGCTTCAGCCTTGTGCTCATGGCCTGCTGCCGGAGCCGCTGCCATGGCAACCTGAGCTACTGCTGCTTTTTCAATAGCTTCTTCTATGTTGACTCCTTCCAAAGCTGCAACAAGCGCTTTGGCTCTTGCATCGTCAACTTTTACATGAGCTGCTTCCAGCACTTTCTTTACATTCGCTTCATCAACTTTCTGTCCTGCCTTGTGAAGCAACATGGCTGCATACACATATTCCATTTTATGTTCCTCCGTAATTGTTTTGTTTTAATTTAGCTTTTTAATTTTTAATAATATTATTTCTCTTTCTTATCTTGCTCTTCAATAGATTTTTTATGAATGTCATGGTATATTTTCTCAACTTCCTTCACTTCTTTTTGATTTTCCCTCATTTTTATGTTCGCTTCCAATTCCTCTCTTGTTGGGGCTTTTATTTCATGTGATTCTGACTTTTGTCCTTCATGTTTTGTTTTTTGAGGTTCTTTTTTCGATTCAGTTTTTTCTTCTCTTATTTCATGTTTTGTCTCAAAAACTTCAATATTTGCAGTCTCTTTCAAGCCAAGCATTTGTCGTTCTGCTTTCGCAAGCAAGTCCTCCACAATGCCTTTATCAAAAATATTTTGTGAGATTCCAATTGCTTTTGCATCATTGTATGCTTTGCCAATCAATAAATTTATTGTGCTTTTTGTCGGATAGCTTGCATTTACAGCAAGGTTCAATGCCCATCTTGCGGCATTAGATAATCTGTTCAAATATTCCTTTTCGTCGATTGATAAGATATCTCTTTCATAAATCAGGCCATTTTCATATACAGCAACCAAATCCAAGCCAACTTCCATTGGCTGGACTCCCAACCTAGTCAAAATTTCAGCAACCTTAGGCTTTATTTTTTCTCCGGATTTTACAACAACAGTGTCTTCTTTTATGGCTACTTTTCCGCCTTCAACCCCTGATTTTATGCCCGCCAATGCCAACTCGCCAATGATCGGGCCCGGGGCAAATGGAGTTGCACCTTTGTTTATAACTATGTCCCTTGGCGCAATCTGGCCTGCCTTTGCTGGCGCAGGACTTTTATTTTTCTGCAAAGTTTTGCTCAACTTGAACGGGTTTTCTTTTGTAAAAATCAAAGCTGGCATTCCTCCAAGATAATTCTCCAGCTGCTCAATTCCCTTTTTATTTGATTTTGTCTGCTCAAAGGCAAGTTTCATTAGTCTTCTCTTTGTCATTGTCAGGAAAAACTTGCCCCTTAACTGAGCCCTCATGTTCTGAAGCTGGGGAGCTGGCAAATTCTCCATGTTGACTATGCCGATTATTGGATGCTCATTTATGAGATTTACTAATTTGCTTACAACTTCTTTCTTGTATTCCGCGACATGCGTTGGTGCATGTGAGCGAACCTCACTCGCTTTCGATATTTGCTCCATTTTTGATTTGAATTTTTTAAAAATAATTTTTATTTTATTACAGTTTTATTTCGTCTTTTTGGTAACCTCTAGATTTTCTCCGATTTTGACAGGTTTTCCCATTGTTAGTTTGATATGAATGTCCTTTATGTTGTGCTTTTCATTTGGAAGCCCATGCAATATGGAGTTATAAACTGCCAATGCATTGTCAGATAATTCATTCATGTTCATGTCTTCTGTGCCGATGCTGCACTGCACTAATGGCGCATTTTTTGTGGTTACCCTCACAGTTCTCTGGAATTTTTCATATATTGGCTTTAAGTTTGCGTTTGGCGCAACTACCCCTCCTGCTTTTGGATTTGGCATCTTTCCTCTTGGACCAAATACCCTGCCGAATGTTGTAGCCACTTTTGGCATTATATTTGCCTGTGCAATGAAAAAATCGCAGCTGTTCGCTAGCTTTTTTATTTCCTTCTTGTCCTTGTATATTGTAAAATTGTCTGACAGAATTACAGAATCAATTATTTTTTTTGCCTGCTCGTACAACTCAGGCCCTACTAAAGCGCACACCTTTACTTTCTTGCCCCTTGAATGTGGTAATGTTATGAACAAATCCACTTGATGCTCTGGCTTCTTTAAGTCAAGTCCCTTGAAGTTAACTATTAAGTCAAAGCTCTGCTTGAAGTTTCTTTTATCAGAAATATCCTTTGCTCTTGTTAATGCTGATTGTAATTCTTCCTTTTCCATTTAAAGCCCTCCTGCCGAAGCAGTACGACGGGTAATATTAATGGGATAATATACATATTTATATAATTTACGAAAAAGTTAATGTAACAGTCTCAATAAACAATAACATTTATAAATTGCCATACACTTCCATTCATTGAAAGATAGCTCGGTAAATTTATTTTGCTTGGCTATGCTGGATGAAGAAGTTTTTTCTCCAGTTTAATATATTGCGAGTCGGATAGGCTGTAAACAAAAATATTAACTAAAACATTGGTCGCCTTTGCCGACGAGCCATAAATTTGCGAAGTATATTTATTTTTAAAATAACAAATTAAAAAATTAAATCAAAAATGGCAAGAATGCATTCAAGGAAGAGGGGAAAGCATGGCTCAAAAAAGCCGGCCAAGAAGACTGCTCCATCCTGGATTAGATATAAAGGAAAGGAAGTTGAGTTGCTGATATCAAAACTTGCAAAAGAAGGCAGGACAGCATCGCAAATTGGACTGATACTTAGGGATGTTTATGGTATCCCAAGCGTGAGTGCCTTATGCGGCAAATCCGTGGGCGCGATTCTAAAGGAAAAAAATGTAGTGCCTGAAGTCCCAGAGGACTTATTGTCTCTTTTCAAGAAATATGCAGCAGTCAAGAAGCACATAGACACAAACAAGCACGATGAGACTGCAATACGAGGCTTGTCGCTCACAGAGTCGAAGATAAACAGGTTAGTTAAATATTACAAGAGAACAGGAAGAATTCCAGAAGCATGGAAGTTTAACGCTGACAGAATGGGATTTTTTGCTGAATGATTATTTTTATTTCTTTTATTATTTTTCTGGCCTTTTTATAAAAATTTGTGTGTACGGCTCAGTTCTCATAGGTTCTCTAATGGTAACATTATCATTTCTATCATAAGAAAAATGAGGCAATGAATAATTCCTGTCTAGTTGAAGCACCCCTTTTTCTATGCCAGTCCAATTGTCGTAGTCTATCGAAACTATATTACCAATATCTCCAATCGCTCAATTTCCTCTCCCTTTAAGCCAAATCTTTACTTGTCTTTCTGATTCATTCTGTACCAATACCATTAGGTATTTTGAATCTTGATGTTCTCCAAAAAATTCAATAACTGTTCCAATAGGAATTTCGCGAAGATCAACCCTTTCTGGTTTTTCAACTCCTTCTTCCTGGTCTATTCGCGGAGGCGCTTTTTAAAATGCTGGGATAGGGACTAAAGTCATATAATTTGGTAAAACATCAATATATATAAATTTTTTTAAGAAGAAGTAATCTCCCTTATCCTCTCAACAACTTCCCTAATCAGATAATCCGGAGTTGAAGCTCCAGCTGTAACTCCGATCTTTTCCTTGTTTTCAAACCATTCTTCCTTTAATTGCTCTGATGACTGTATAAAATAACTTTCAACTCCAATCTCTTTGCATTTTGCATAAAGTTCTTTGGAATTTGAAGAATTTAATCCACCAATCACAATCATAACATCAGATTCTTTAGCCACTTCCTCTGTTCCCGACTGTCTTTGCTTTGTGGGGTTGCAGATTGTGTCAACAAATCCGTATTTTAGATTCAAATCCTTCATGCTCAGCGAAATCTGCTCAAATTTTTCATTCTTCATTTTTGAGTTTAAATCATCAATCAATTTCTTGTAGCCATTAACGGACATTGTTGTTTGGGAGATTATTGCATATTTGAGATAATTAGTTCTCTTGATAAAATCAATAATCAAATCAGAATCTTCTGCATGCTCGACTATGAAAGTGCCCTTTCCTTTAAGATGGTAGGAAGTGCCTATGGACTCTGGATGATTGCGCTTTCCGAATATAATAACTTCATAGCCATTGTTTTTCAGTTTAATTGCAACGTTATGCACCAAAGTTACCAGAGGGCAGGTTGCATCATTAAGGTTTTTTCCCCTTGTTATGGATTTTTCCTCAAGAATTTTGTATGTTGTGCCAGGCTCGCCGTGCGCCCTCAGGACAGTTATTGCATTTTGCGGAATTTCAGAAATATTCTCAACAAATACTATGCCTTTGCTTTCCAAATCGTCTATAACCCTTTCGTTATGGACAAGCTGGCCGAGAACATAAGTTTTTTCATTGTTCTTTTCAGCGATTTCTTCTGCTACCTCTATGGCTTTTTTGACGCCAAAGCAGAACCCTGAGTTTTTTGCTATTTTTATAGTTGGCATTTTAAATAGATTATATGCTTATTTACTTAAAATTACTTCCCAAAAGAAATGCCAACTACGAGAATTTAAAAATGTTTGTCTTTAATTTTATTAAATAAACTATTTTGGTGAAACGGAAGCTACATCAGGCAGTAAAATATTGTAATCCATTTTTAATTTTTCAATTAGGGTCCTTCCTTTAGGCGTGATTGTTCTAGTGTCTGTGCTATCAGGTTCTGCCAAACGCATGCTTTCCTTTAGGACAATCCCAACAAAAAGAGTCTCGTGGCTTTGGCTGTCAATCTGACTGAAATACCTGTATGTGTCCATCAGAGCAGAAGCCCTACTAATTCTAATTCTAATATCATCATTTAGCGCCATCCTGTCACGAGAGCTTATTTTTTCTCCTGCTATTACTCCATTTGCCATCTGTTCTGCGTAAATTTTCGCCAACATGTAGCTCGACAAAGAATTAGTTTGGGCGCCTATATTTGTGATTTTTCCACTCGTATAATCCGTAAATACTGCCGGTTTTTCAAATGCCTCTCTGCTAAAATTAAAAACAAAAGAGGCATCGCCTTTTCCAAAAGAAGCGGAATCGGCATATGCGAATATGGGAAGAAATGAAGGATGTAGGCCAGTTGCAAGCCAATGAATCATGCCATCTAATCTAACATGCCCACTAATTTCAGTTATAATTGCCTCTTCAAGCTCTTGTCTTGAATCTGGTTTAGCTATAGTGGCTTCTAATTTCTCACGAGCTGTTATGTCCCTTTTTCTGAACGGATAAAAATCTATGGGTTTTTTGTCATCAAAATTACTGACTACATGTGTCCAGTAATCTGGATTTTGAACCATCTTCGTCATTTCCAATCTTCTTTCTAAAACTTTACTGTCAATGAATGCCTCAAAATCTCCAATATATTTTGGCACCATATTTGGCGATGGATAAAGAGAAGCAAGTTCATCAAGCCTTTTCTTATTAAGTTCGTCTTGACGAGAAATTGAAACTTGTGTAATTTCAGGAGCTTGTGCCCCACTACCGAGACTGCCATTAGCCCTGCCTTCTAAAGATTTATCACGTGAAGGAGCACAAGAGGCAACAAGAGCGCTCAAAAATACAATTCCAAGCCCTTTCCTGCTTATCATTTAAACTTTAAAGGAGTAGCTATTTAAATAAATTGCTAAATTGTTTTTGTCAAAAAAACAAAAGGATAATCGTATTGTATCTTGAAAAAGGCTTCTCTTGCCTCATATATGCTGTTAAAGACTCCGAATACTGTGGGGCCTGAGCCTGAAACAAGCGCATTTAATGCATCATTTCTCAATAGATTGATCTTAATGTCATTTATTACCTTGTATTTTTTAATCACGATTGGCTCAAAATCATTATGGAGATTATTTGCTATTTCTTTGATGTCTTTTCTTTCAATCGCTTTCACAAGATTGTTGATATATGCCTTGGCCTTTATCTTTGGCTTTTGCTTGTCAAATGCAGAATAAGCCCATCTTGTTGAAACTCTGAAGCCAGGATTTATGAGAACAACGTTTATGCTGAATGACTTTTTGATTCTCTTAATTTTGTCGCCAATGCCCTCTACAACAGCGGCATTTTCGCTTATAAAGAAAGGCACATCAGAGCCGATTTGGGATGCTAATTCAATCAATTGCTTCTCCTTCAGCTTTAGGCTCCATAATTTGTTTAGATTAAGCAAAGTGGTTGCCGCATTGCTTGAGCCGCCGCCAAGGCCTGCTTCTAAAGGTATGTTTTTTTCAATGAATATTTTGACGCCGTGCTTTACCTTGTACTTCTTCTTTAATAGTATGGCTGCCTTGTAAGCTAGATTTTCCTCGCTTGCCAGCTCTGGATTTGTGCTTTCAACTATTATTTTGTCTTCATTAATGGGCTCGATATTTATGCTGTCGCTTAATTCTATCCTTTGCATTATTGACTGCAGGTTGTGATAGCCTGAGCTTAGTTTCTTGCCTATCTTGAGATATAGGTTGATTTTTGCGTATGAAGGCATTGCCATAAT
>JAHFQL010000072.1 GCA_023259315.1 Candidatus Woesearchaeota archaeon
AAAAGCAGCCTTGGCATTTGCTGACAAAATCGACAGCAAAGACGTTATTTTCAGAAGCATAGGTGTTTCAGGCATTTTAAAAAAGGCTGAAGCAAAATTTTTGAAAACAGCAATATAAAAATAAAAAAGTGAGAATATGAGTTTAATCGAAATTCAACCACCGATAGTAAATTCAGGAAATTTGTACTCGAAAGAAAGGGTTATTGCAGATTTAAGAAATAGATTAATGAGGGCTTCGGGTGAACCTATTCAAACATCTTTGGCTATACTGGTGGACCAAGCTGAAAATGCTTTGAAACTTGCTGAACGACATTTACCAAATCCACAAACACCATCATTTAAAATTTGGGAATATGTATACTTTCCAATTGAAGAGTATATGCAAGATTTGGTAAGACATGGTCCAGAAGGAAAAATTTATGCAGGCGTATGTTTCGAAGTGATGAAAGATTTAATAACAAAATCACCACATTTTCATGAATAATTAAAAAAATAATTCAAAATAAAAATTAAAAATAATCAAAAAATGGAGGAATAAAAAATGCAACAACCAATGCCGCATCAGTTGATGGGTTATGACAGGGCAATTACAATGTTCAGCCCTGATGGAAGATTATTGCAGGTTGAATACGCTAAAAAAACAGTAAGACAGGGCTCAACAGCCATTGGAATGGTCTGCTCAGATGGAGTTTTGCTTGTTGCAGACAAAAGAGTTGTTGACAGCTTAATTGTGCCAGAGTCTGTCGAGAAGATATGGCAGATTGACGAGCACATAGGTGCTTCTGCATCAGGAATTTTAAGCGATGCAAGAGTTCTCATTGACAGGGCGCAGTTAAGAGCGCAGCAAAACAGGGTAACTTATGACTCTGAAATTGACACATTGACAATTGTCAAAGACATTTGCGACTTAAAGCAGGTATGCACCCAAAGCGGCGGCTTGAGGCCTTTCGGAGTGTCAGTCTTGATAGCTGGCATTGATGACCATACTCCAAGATTGTTTGAGACAGACCCAATAGGAATATATTTCCAATACAGGGCAACAGCAATTGGCGAAGGCGAAGTAGAGGTAGAGGAAATTTTGCACAGCGAATACAAGCCGGAATTGACAATAGAGGAAGGATTGAAGTTGTCATTAAAAGCCCTGAAAAAGGTTTTGGGAGAAAATTTTAATGTGGAAAGGATTGATGCCGCATACATCAATATAACGGAAAAAAAATTCAGAAAATTGACAAAATCAAAAATAGAGAAGCTAGCAGCAGAATTTAAGGATGAGAAAAAATCTGCAAAGAAATAATTGGAGATATGATGGTCACAGTTGATCAAGCCATAATCGCAAGATTAAAAAGTCACGGGCAAAACTTTGAGATTCTTGTTGATTGCAACAATGCGCTTGCTTTAAGAGATGGAAAGAATGTCGATATGCACGATATTCTTGCAGCCATGCAAATTTTTTCCGACGCAAAAAAGGGATTAGCAGCTTCTGAAACTGCAATGAAGCAGATTTTTGGCACAAGCGATGTTGATGAAGTAGCAAAAACAATTATACAAAAAGGGGAGATACAGTTAAACCAGGAATACAGGGAAAAATTAAGGGAAGAGAAAAGAAAGCAAATCATCACAATAATACACAGAAATGGGGTTGACCCAAAAACACATCTGCCCCATCCTCCGCAGAGAATCGAGAATGCATTCATTGAAGCGAAGTTTCATGTTGATGAATTCAGGCCAGTTCAAGAGCAAGTTCAAGAAGCATTGAAGAAACTAAGGCCTATACTCCCGATAAAATTTGAGGTAAAGGAGATTGCAATCAAGATTTCACCGGAATATGCGCCAAAATGCTATGCAATTGTAAAGTCATTTGGCACAATTTTAAGAGAAGAATGGCAAACAAATGGCTACTGGGTTGGTGTTGTTGAACTTCCCGGCGGAATGGAAAATGATTTGTACGACAGATTAAACAAAATATGCCATGGAAATGTTGAGAGCAAAGTTTTGAAGGTTAAGTGAAACAATTAATTAGAATACAATAAACAAAAATCCAATAACGATTACTAAAATAAATAATAATAAAAAATTGAAATAAAATAAAACGGTGAAAAACAAAAATGTCAAATATAATGGTTAACGACAAGGACATATCGGTTCCTGGTGAAACACTAGCAACTGGAATGGATGTATTGCCGGGCAATGGAACTTACAGAGACGGGGAAAAGATTGTTGCAAACAGGCTTGGCCTGACCATGATTGAAGGAAGAACAATAAAATTAATTCCTTTGTCAGGAAGGTACATTCCAAAAACAGGCGACACAATAATATGCAAAGTCATTGATGTTGGCTTTAATGGCTGGCGCTTGGACACAAATTCCGCGTATTCTGCAATGCTGTCGATGAAGGATGCAACATCTGAGTTCATTCAAAGAGGCGCAAATTTAACCCAGTATTATGATCTGGGAGACTATATTGTTTGCAAAATCGTGAATGTTACAAGCCAGAAATTAATTGATGTCACAATGAAAGGCCCTGGACTGAGAAAACTAAAAGGGGGAAGAATAATTGAAGTTGATTCGAATAAAGTGCCAAGAATTATCGGGAAGCAAGGCTCTATGGTTGTGATGATAAAAGATGCAACAAAGTGCAATATTGTTGTTGGGCAAAATGGACTGATATGGATTGAGGGCGAGCCAATTAACGAGCTGCTTGCACTGCAGACAATAAGGAAAATAGGAAAGGAAAGCCACATGAGCGGCTTGACTGACAAGATAAAGGAATTTTTGGAGAAAAGTGGCAAGAGGCATTAGGGTTTTATTTTTAAAAATTTAATAATGGCAAAAATAAATAATTAAATAAAACAAAAAAATCAAAATTAAAGGTGTAAATAATGACTTACAAACAAAGAATTGATGGAAGAAGCTTTGATGAGGCAAGGCCGATAGAGGCAAAAGTTGGAGTGATAAAAAGGGCAGATGGCTCTGCAATGTTCAAGATAGGCAACACATGGGCTTATGCTGCTGTCTATGGGCCTAGAAATCTGCATCCAAAGTTTTTGCAGGATCCTCAAAGAGGGATATTAAGATGCAATTACAACATGATGCCATTTTCAAGCTCTGGTGAAAGAGTAAGGCCGGGCGGCTCACGAAGATCAAAAGAAATATCAATGGTGACAGAAAAAGCATTGCTTCCAGTTTTGAATCTTGAAGAATATCCAAATTCTGTTGTTGATGTTTTTATAGAATTGCCGCAGACAGAGGCTGGCTCAAGATGCGCTGGAATTTGCGCAGCGTCGATGGCATTGGCTGATGCTGGCTTGGAAATGAAAGATTTGGTTTGCGCAGTTTCTGTTGGAAAAGTTGCTGACAAGCTGCTTGTTGATTTGGATTATTCAGAGGAGAGCTATCCGAATGTGCCTGTTGCTGACATACCAATTGCAATTATGCCAAGCTCTGGAAAAATAACCTTGTTGCAGATGGATGGCGAAGTCAAAAAAGAAGAGCTGATGAAATTGCTTGAAATGAGCAAAAAGGTTTTGATGGATATCTATGAAATACAAAAAAAAGCTTTGAAGGAAAAATACCAAGGGGTTGAGGAATGATGTACAGAGAACTTAGAACCCACATCATAAACTTGTTGAATGCTGACACAAGGCTGGATGGAAGAAAATTTAATGAATACAGAAAGCCAATAGAAGTAAAGCATGGTGTTGTCAAAACAGCAGAGGGCTCTGCAAGAGTAAAAATAGGAGAAACAGAAGTAATTGTGGGCGTAAAGCTGGAAGTAGGCGAGCCTTACCCTGATACTCAAGACGAAGGTTCAATAATTGTTGGAGCTGAATTATTGCCATTATCGAATCCGGACTTTGAGCTTGGACCGCCTGGAATACAGGCAATAGAGCTTGCGAGAGTTGTTGACAGAGGCATAAGAGAAAGCAAGGCGCTTGACTTCAAGAAATTGTGCATCGAGCCAGGCAAGAAAGTATGGATAGCAATAATAGACATCTGCACTTTAAATGATGCAGGCAATTTATTTGACGCTTCCTCGCTTGCTGCATTGGCAGCCTTAAAAGATGCAAGATACCCTTCATTTGACGGCGAAAAAATAGATTACAAGAAAAAAACTGATAAAAAATTGCATCTGGAAAAAATGCCCATCGCAGTTACTGTCATAAAAATAGGCGACAAATTCATCGTCGACCCTGACACAGAAGAAGAAAAAGTGATTGATGCAAGGCTTACTGTTTCCTCAATTGAAGATGGCACATTGTGCGCTTTGCAGAAAGGCGGCGATTTTCCGCTTACAACTCATGACATTGACAAAATGCTTGACATTGGAATTGAAAAAGCAAAGGAATTGAGGAAGCATTTGTGAGTCATGTGTTTTTCTTTACATTTTTAAATTTCTAAATATTGTGCTAGTTTTTCATAAAGACTCCTTGTGCGATAGTCTTTTAATGGCTCTATTCCTGTAAGTCTAAATAATTCAATTGCCCTTTTTGCAGCAGTATCTGCTTTTCCGTATAGTTCACTCAAGTCTTCACCTGTTCTTTCCCTTTGCCGGATAAGGTCAACATAAGCTTCAGCTTGACGAGATAATGCCCAAGCTAAATCTTCCTGTGGGCTCGATTTTCGTCTTGGCGATTGGTGTAATTCTTGAGCTTTCCTATAGGACACAGCACACAATTCAGCCAGAACTACTCTTTTTGCTGGGTCTTCAAAATCACGTGCAGCTTTTGTCGCCCTTTCGAATGAATGTGCAGCTTCAAAATATTCTTCTGTTCTATAGTAACCGACAGCACCGATAATTTTTTTCCTCAACCCTCTCCTAAAATCCCTTTCACTAAGTAGAATCTTGCCAGCTAAATCTATCCTATCTATCTCGGCTCTCCATATAGGAATACTTCCTGGGTCTATTTGATAAAGTTCCAAAAGTGCGTCAACCAAATCCATGCTTGCTGGTAATAGGCAATAATTTATAAATCTTTATTGTTTATCCAAAATAATGCAACAAGCAATCAATCAAAAACTTGCAAAATACTTTGAACTGACTTCAAAGGCGCTGAACAAGGTGAAGATTGTTGAAAAGCACAAAAAGGAAGCAGAAGAGCTTCTTGATTTGGCGCAGAGATATTACGATGATGCAAAGTACTTTGAAGGAAAAAATGATTTAGTCAACGCTTACGGCGCAGTTGTTTATGCGCATGCCTTTCTTGATATTGGAGCCAGGTTTGGGTTTTTTGATGTTGGCAAAGATAATGAATTGTTTATGGTGGACTAATCCAAAAAAGGATACAATATCAGCCAAATAACATTTCCAACAACTAAAAATGCCCCTAGCCAGAATACGATTTCCTGGTTCTGCATGTAAGGAACAAAAAGTGATGTTATATAAGGTATGTTCCATCCGCTGAAATTTGATATTACAGTGAGTGCTATTCCTAAATCAATCAAACTGTGCAATAAAGAGAAAGCAATAAAGCCAAAATGCGTTGTCAAGTCCCTTAATTCATTGAATATGTCCAACAAAATCAAGAATCCATAAATGATGAACGCTATTGTGTAAAGAATGCCGCTCAATTTTAACGAGAAAAACCTTCCAGTCAATCCTATAAGAAGCAGACCGCAAATTACTCCCAATATTGTATCTTCTGCAGCGAATAAAAATTTCATTTAGAATAATTTTTGGTAATTGGTATATAAACATTACTTAAGTAAAAGGCTAACAAAATGTTTTTAAATTGAATAGTAAAACTTTTATTTGATATGGGGATTGTACATGATGGACAGCGTGTCATGGGAAAAAAACTTTTGACAGCAAGAGATATATACGGAGCAATTTATGATAGATTTAGCGGAGACCTTGGAAAAATAGCAACCCTTGTTTATGACGGGCAAGCTGAAGAATTTGGCATTTTGGAATCGGTTTTAATGGACTCGTCTGACGATAGTGTTTTTGTTAAACGATATGTGGATGGCGATCCTGGAACAAAATATTCTAGAAATACAATAAATCAACGCCGTGAATTAAGAGACTTGGGGATAGCATTTGTTGACGGCAATCCATGAATTTCTAAAAATTTAATAAACAAACTAACTGCTACCCCTTTCAAACAGTAATTTATAAGTAGTAACAAATCGAAAGGTTTATAAAGTAAATTTAATTGCTATATTTAAAGTGACTTAAAATGTATAAAGGAAAAGATTTATTGGCAGAACTCCGTGAGAAAATTCCGGAAGTTGAGAATGCATGATATCAAGCTAT
>JAHFQL010000073.1 GCA_023259315.1 Candidatus Woesearchaeota archaeon
AAAACGCATCGGGAAAGGGTGAAGTTGCTAATTATCTTAAATCAAAAGGCTTTGTTTATTATTCTCTTTCTGACGTGATACGGGAAGAGGCAACTAAAAGAAATTTAGAGCATTCTCGGGATAATTTAATTAAATTAGGCAATGTATTGAGGAAAAAATTTGGACCGAATCATCTTGCAAAGGAGATTAACTATAAAATAGAAAGCATTCTTAAAAATAATCCGAAACAGAATTTTGTAATAGACAGCATAAGGAGCCCTTTTGAGGCAAAAGAATTGATGAAAAGCCGTGATTTTACTTTGGTCGGCATTGACGCTCCAATTGAAATAAGATTCAAAAGATTATTGGAGAGAAACAGGCTTGGAGATGCGAAAACTCTGGAAGATTTCAAAAAGCAGGAGAAAAGAGAAAATTTAAAAAGCGACAGCAATCAACAGCTTGACGAAACATTCAAGATGTCGCAGGAAATAATAATAAACAACATAACACTTGATAATTTGCATATAAAAATCAATGATTTGCTGAATCATTTGGAAAGAAAAAATAAAAGAAAAATTTCAAGAAATTGATTGAAACTAAAGTTAATTAAACTTTTTCATTCCGTCGCCTTTGCGGCGACAATAATTACACTCGCCGAAATTTTGGTGGACAGAAAATTTCGGCTCGGAACATTGCAATAAAAAAATAAAATCGAGGCGGAGAAATGCGTGCGAGAACGCATCGCGTGGAGCACGCTCGCGTTCATCTGGCTGCTGAAATTACAATCAGCAAAAATTAAATTTATTGCCTTTGCCGTCGAGCGTAACATGGCGTCGCAGACGGATTCAATAAATAAAAATTCAATAAAAAACCTAAAATGACACAAAGAGCGACGTGGGAACAATATTTCATGAACATTGCAAAAGAAGTTGCAACCAGAAGCACTTGTGACAGAAAGCATGTCGGTTCTGTGATAGTAAGAGACAGGACAATTTTGTCAACAGGCTACAATGGTAGCATTAGGGGTATGCCCCACTGTGATGATACTGGACACATGATGGAAAATGGCCATTGTGTTGCCACAATTCATGCAGAGACAAATGCAATCCTGCAGGCTGCTAAAAATGGAGTTATGATTGACGGTGGAGAAGTTTTTATTACTGCAAGCCCATGCTGGCCATGCTTCAAGATGCTTGCAAATGCAGGAATAAAAAAAATTTATTATGGAGAATTCTACAGAGATGACAGAATTTTTGATGTGGCTAAAAAACTTGGGATAGAGTTGGTCAATATTCCGGTCGATCAGAAGGAATTGTAAAGAATCTTAAAAAATTCTATTTTCCTATGACTGCTCCTGAATAAGGCTTGCCTAGGATATACTTAGCCGCGCGGTGTGTATCGACCGGAGTTAATTCTTTAAGGCTTTGCCTTAGATCCTCATAGGTGCTGCGACCAAATCTCATGTCGCGATTTCTTAAAAAAATGGAAGTTCCATCCCTATAATCTCTTCGATGCTCATTAATCAATCTTGATAATTGTACTTCAAATTCTCTAACAGGCACTTCTGCCCTAATTAAATCTTTTTCAATTGCAGATATTACTGATAACACCTTATCCCTTGCTGAATGGTGAAAGGAAGTTTTGCTGACAACGAGTCCTTCCGGTGATATTAAATAATCACATGAGGCATCATAAGTTAAACCTAGTCTCATCCTGAGGGTGTTAAACATTCTTCTGTCAAGTATCCTTGTAAATAGTTCTATAGCTAATCCTTCTCTGCTATCGTCCCTAAATTCACCATTTTGTCTAACCCTGACATAGAATGAATCAGGTATATCCAAGTGCTCATCATGATGAATTGATTCGGTTAGTAATGATACTGGTTCAAATGTCGGAGATATAACCCTTGAAATGGAATTTCCAGGCACAAGATTAACGTATCTACTGACTCTATCGAGAACATCTGCATGAAACCTGTCTGCATTACTGGCTGAATCGCCGCCGTTATACCTAACCGAGCCACTTACCAACAAAGTCATGTGTTGTGGAATATAATGTGTTTTTCTGAATTCCATCAGACTTTTATAAGTTATATTATCAATACCTGCTTCAGTTCCTGTTTCAGTAAAACTAAAAGGATCCGTATCAAACAAAAGTCCATTAGCCAGCAATTTGCAAAATTCATCTGGCGTTGATCCTATTCTGCGTACTTCGTCCCTCATTGAGCCTTTCTCCACAATAACTTCCGTTTCCAGAATAGATGCGTTAAAAAATTGTTCTAAAAAAGATGATAATGTGACCAATAAAGTGCGATTAGGCGCGGAAGCCCAATATTTTGCTCGTCTCATGAATACTTGTGCATTTAATGCTGCGCCATTTCTGTCAGAAAAAGTTATGAATTCCTCACCAGTTGTGTCTCCAGCAGACCTTTCAACTAACATATGTTCTAGGCAATGTGAAATACCCAATTGGTCTACAGGCGCATCATATATACCGCTGCCATAAACTTCCAAAATTGCCTTCCCAATTTGCTGCGAAAATTCAGGAGGAATATATTCCGTTATGACCAAGAGCCCTTCCTGTGTAGCTGTAAGTCTGTGCCCACTGAGTCCTTTTTTCAATAAACCATCTAAAGAATCTGAAATATGAATAGCCATTCAATTACCCCCATAAAGTAAATAATACAAATCTATTCTTAAACATATCGTTAAATTGATATTAATCCGGATATTTTCGATAACTATTTATATTCATTTCTTAAGAATTCTTACCGTGTCAATTATGCAAGCAAAAAAAGAAATCCATACTTCCAAAATCGCAATCATAGGCGCAGGTTTCGTCGGCAGCACAGCTGCTTATGCGTGCTTGATTGAAGGAGCCGCTTCTGAAATCGTTTTGATTGATGTAAACAGGGAAAAAGCAGAAGGGGAAGCAATGGACTTGCAGCACGGGCTGCAGTTCAAGCCCAACACAAAGATAACTTTCGGAAGCGATTATAATTTATGCAAATACGCTGGTATTGTTGTAATAACGGCAGGCGCGCACCAAAAGCCAGGTGAAACAAGAATTGATTTGGTGAATAAGAATTCTACAATCTTTAAGGAAATGATTCCGCAGATTACAAAAAATAATAAAGACTGCATTCTGCTTGTCGTGTCCAATCCCCTTGACGTCTTGACTTACTTAACTTTAAAATATTCAGGATTTCATAAAAATAAAGTCATTGGCTCAGGAACTATCCTTGACACCGCAAGATTCAGGTATTTGCTTGGAAAATATTTTGAAGTGAGCCCAAACAGCGTGCATGCCTACATAATGGGCGAGCACGGCGATTCGTCCTTTCCTGTGTGGAGCACTGCCAACATTGCCGGTGTAAGTTTGAAAAATTTGAAGAAATACAATAAAAAAGCGCTGAACAAAATTTATGCTGAAACAAAAAATGCAGCCTACGAAGTTATAGCAAAAAAAGGAGCAACCTATTACGCAATCGGCCTCGGGATAACCAAGATTGTGAAATCAATTTTATCAAATCAAAATGAAGTTTTGGCATTGTCGTCTTATCTTGACAATTACTACGGAATAGATGACGTATGCCTGAGCGTTCCAACAATAATCAACAGGAATGGAATTAAAGAGCACATTAAACTTCCGTTGAATTCAATTGAGAAAAAACAGCTGAGGAAATCTGCAACCATTATTAAAAATGTCTTAAGAGATTGCAAATATTGAAAATTTATTTTATCAATTTCCAACAAATCTTGGTTTTATTTAAATCCTAATTTTTTAATTCCTTTCACTTTGTCAAAATACTCCCAACAAAACCAAAAACTTTATAAATACATAAAATACATAAGATAAATATGGCACATATAACACTAAGTGTACCTGACGAATTGTATAATGAGATGAAAAGACACCCGCACATAAAGTGGAGCGAAGCTGCACGGCAGGGGATTAGGCAGCAGCTGTCTGGATTAAAAGGAGTGATAAGCGGAAAAGAATTGTTAAGCAAACTTAGCCATGAGACTAGAAAAACTTTTGGCACCATCCCTGAAAAAGAATGGATAAAAGGCTACAAAGAAATGAAAAAAGGTGAGAAAAGACGGTTGAAATTATTGACACTAGCGTTGTCATCGGGAAAGTAGCAGGCACTGTGACGGTTTTCACCGTTATTGAATATCCAAAATGCTTGGTCTATGCCACTGAAATAATTTATCCTGAAGAGATTGATTTTATAAAGTCTATAGAACTGTCAAGGCAGCTTTACCAAATCGGCAAACAAATTGGAGCTATTGACATTCTTATTGCCAGCATGTGCATAAATCGTAATTTAAAACTAAAGACTAAAGATAACGATTTTAGTCGGATAAAGGAAATTGAAAAAAGTTTTCAGCTTGAAGTTGTCAAATAATATTTAATTCCCAACAAACTTGGAATACAAAGACTTAGCTTCCTTCTCGTCTTTTGCTTTTATCAAAGCCCTTCCATCTCGAAAAATTGTAATTTTATTGTCAAAATTAATGCAATAGTTAAAATCAAGTATCTTTCCAATCTTTTTTAATTTATTTTTTAGATTATCAAATTGTTGTTTTTCCATTGATTTTATTTTTATCTGAAACATATCATTCCCACACATCTTTATTATTCTTGAAGATTTTTTTCCTGACAGATACTCAAAATTGTTTTTGATACAGCAAATGCAATTTCTGTTTTTCTTGACTTTGATTTTCATCAGTTCATTCTTCCAGACGTCAAAAAACAGTAGGTTTTTTTCATAATCCTTATTCAATAATATCTTTATTGACTCATTTGCCTGGACTGAGGATATTAAATTGGTTATTGAGTTCAAAACTCCAGCAGTTTCACAGGTTTCCAATTGTGCTGCCTCTTTCAGAAAGCACCTCAGACATGGATTATTTTTGTTTGGGATAATATTAAATATATAGCCTTTGCTGCCGACAGCAGAAGCGTAAATGAAAGGTATTTTATTTTTAATTGAGAAATCATTAATCAGGAATCTTGTTTCCAAATTATCTGTGCAGTCCAAAATCAAATCAATTTTATTTAACAGTTTTCCAACATTTCCAAAATTCATGTTGTCAATAAAAAAATTAATCTGAATGTTGGAATTAATTTTCCTTAATTTTTCCCTTGCTGCCAACGCCTTTGGCTTTCCAACATCGCTTTCATCAAATAATGACTGCCTCTGAAGATTTGAAATCTCAACAATATCCCTGTCAATCAAGATTAATTTTTCAATGCCGGCTCTTGCCATTAAATCAGCAGACACGCTGCCTAAAGCTCCCAAGCCAACTATTGCAACAGCGCTTTTACTTAACTTTTCCTGACCTTTCTTTCCAATTTCACTGAATATTATCTGGCGAATGTATCTCATAAATCCAAGTTAGAGCAAGATTTATTTAAATGTTGGTTTTCATAAAAATTTAAAAACCAATACTGTTTACCTGGTTGAATGTATTGTCAAGATATAAACAGGAGAAATTTTATTGTTGGTTGTGCTGCACCTTTTTATGCTGCATTTTCTGAAATAAGCCTAGAAGCTCGTGTAAATCAACAACATTTTTATATAACAATTAACATTTCTTCCTTATGCCATCAGATTTCGCAACAAGACAGAAAAATGACATTATACGAGATGTAAGCTCGCTAGGCAGCCTCATATTATACCTGCTGTTTTGCCTTTTTCTTTTGGCGTTAAGGAATTATTATCTGCTTAAACGGATGCTTGCAGGGCTGTTTGTCGTGTATTTTGTCGTCATCTTGATACGGACTTTTTACTTCAAGGAAAGGCCTTTGAAAATATCACACAAAAATTATTTGGAAAGCCTGGACGCTTCATCTTTCCCGAGCCTCCATGCCGTGAGGGTAACTTTTTTCTTTGCTACGATTATAAGATATTTTAGCAATATCTATTTTTCGATTTTTGCATTGCTTGCAGTGCTGGCTGTGAGTTATACAAGAATACAGCTTAAAAAACATGACTGGAAGGATGTCAGCGCCGGCGTATTAACTGGGATTGCCGTTTACTATTTTATTAGGATTATCTTCGGCTAGTTTCTCTGGTTCTTTGGATACCAATAACCAAAGCGACTGTTCAATTTGATTATTAGTTTACACTTTAATATTTGATAAGATTTCTCTTCTTTTGAGGTGTTTTTAATGGAAAAATTAAACGAAAAAAAAGAAAGTGGATAATACAGCAGTTTAGAAGT
>JAHFQL010000074.1 GCA_023259315.1 Candidatus Woesearchaeota archaeon
ATGTGGTCAGAGCAGAGTTTGTCATGAGTAATTACACAGTATTGCCATATAATGATACGATTAATGTTTTTGTTGATATTACTTGAAAAAATTTATAAAGGTAATTTATTTGATGAGTTTTATTAAAAATGCGCGAAAAATATTTTCTTGGCTTGATTATCTGTGTGTTTATTTTTACAATTTTATTTTAATCCGGGTTAAAATATTTTTTAGTTACGAAGTTCTAGGAAAATTGTAATAGCGAAGTTTTTGTCATCGTACTTAGAGAATTGGTATAGTTACATCAGATTGCAAAAGCGATTTTTGCGTAAGCAATCATTCTGGCTTATGGGATCCTTCCCTAAATAAATAAGGAAATTTATCCAAGTCACCAATAACAGAAACTAACATTTATAAATGTAGAACATTATCCTAACTCTGATTAAAGTGATTTCTGTATCAGACGAACTAAGTGAAAGAGCTGGATATTTTGCAAGAAGAGACATTCCACTTGAAGATAGAGCACGGCGCATAAGTTTTTTTGCTGAACAGATGCAAAGCATTCCTGATGAGGCAATTTCAGAGATGAGCTATTTTGCGGGTGCTGTTGGCTGCCAAAACCTATGCCAAATGTGTGCAACAGGCAGTGCACCTAACTTAACCAGAATAACACGAGACGGGATAGAAGATTTAATTGAAGCATTAGGACAAGCTGCAAGAGAAAGAAAAATAACTGTTGCATCAGAACGTAAATGGAGGCAGGGACAAGTTCTACTATACTTTGATGATGATCCAGCACTGAATTCCCTAACAGGCGACCTTGTAAGAAATATGCAGCAAAAGCTTGGCGTTAAAATTGCGCTATCGACGCATGGGTGGTCAAGAAAAAATACAGAACTTCAGGATATGCACGAAGCACTTGTAAGAGATTTTGCTGCTGGCTTTGGCGAATTTAGAATTTCATATTCCAGCTATCCTCGCGAATTTGTGAATCAAGAAGAGTATACTCACGATTTAGCAAATATGCTTAGAACATACAAGCCGCTAATTGGAATCATGGGAATCGGGCCTATTGGTATGAGGATTGAAATGCATACACGGCCATTGGTCCAGATTAGCGACAATTTTAATATCGAGGCCATAGGTGGATATTTGATAATTCACTCTGGTTCTTATTTAGTGATGACTAAAAATAGGGATACTGAACTAACTGAAGCTTCAATAATTAATTTTGGGGGTGATGACGCTAGAATACCTATTTTTGATAAAAAAGGAGTTAGCTGCACTCTTTATGTTTCAGATACTAATATCAATCAGCCTGCTTGGAGAGAAACAGCACGGGAACTTATCGATAGCCAACAAAATGTCAAGGGATACTCTTTTGCACCGCACTATGACAACCAAGTTTTAGCAAGAAAAGCCATTCTGTACCAATTTTCAAATGTAGACGGAATTTTTTTCTCCCTTGATCCGACATTTGATACTCCTGGTCAATATTTTAATGCATTAAACTTATACCCTAAAACAGATTCCAGACTTAAATCAGGAGCATTGGATACATCTAGGTTTATTATGAATGCAATATTGCAATACAAACAAGGAATGGGCATTGGTGTGCGAGAACCTTTTCCTGATGCTACGCTTGCAGATATGCAGCGGGTTGTTGCCATTGTGGAAAGCCAAAGGGACATGTACGCTGGTTACAGTGCAGGCACAGCAAGATTCATTGAACAAGAGATTCTTCCGCTTCTTAGATGCTTTGTTGGTGCTTTAGCCGAAACTGATTACTCTCCATCATTCCTTTTTGATTGGAATTTTTTCAGCGACGCCGGAGTTATTAGTAATGCCGGAAAGGGAGGCAATGAATTTAAGGGTTTAATTTCTAAAGTCGACACTCCTATTGATTTAAATGATGACAAAATAAGATTATTGTATGAGGAACGAGGGTCATTATGGAGATGGGCTCCGGTTCCTTACACAGGAAATTTAGATGGCAAGCCAATAGCCATACAAGGATTGAAAAACCAATTAGGGGATACTTCGGGAATAGTAGAAATATGTCAGATTGTCAGGAGAAATTATGAACCTATGCATGGACAAGCAAAATACATTTTTGGAGTACCTATGGAACAAATTTCTTTCAAGAGTATGAAAAGTTCCGCTTTTGGGCCTGGGTCTTCTTAAAGTGCATCTTTCTTTTGCTACTTATCATCCAGAAGAAAATTTAACGTTTTTCTTTTTTGATTTTTATAAATTCTTTATAATAACTTATTTAAACCCAAAAATACTCTTTATTCACTATGATTAAGAATTTTGAGCCAAGGCTGTATCAGCAGACCATATTGGCTACAGCTGCAGAGAAAAATACTTTGGTTGTTTTGCCTACTGGCATGGGAAAGACAAACATTTTTCTTATGCTTGTTGCGCAGAGATTAAAGCAGTTTCCTAACTCCAAAGTCCTGTTTATAGGCCCGACAAGGCCATTGATTGAGCAATATCTTAATGTGTTTAGGGAGCATTTCGATATTGACGAAAGCCAATTGGCAATATTTACTGGGATGGTAAGTCCTGAAAAAAGGGCTGAATTGTGGAAGCAATCAAAGATTATTTTTTCAACTCCCCAAGGTTTGGAAAATGACATAATAACCTGCAGGATAAATCTTGAAGAAGTGTGCTTGCTTGGGATTGATGAAGCCCACAGGGCAGTTGGAAACTACTCTTATGTTTTTGTTGCAAAGCAATTCATGAAGCTGTCAAAATATCCCAGAATTATTGCATTGACCGCTTCTCCTGGAAGCGATATGGAGCAGATACAGGAAGTGTGCAAAAACCTTTTCATTGAAGATATTGAGGTAAGAACTGATGATGATCCTGATGTCAAGCCTTATGTTCAGGAAATCCAGACAGAATGGATAAATGTTGAGTTGTCAAAAGTTTTCACTGATATTCAAAATTTATTGCTTATTTTCTTGAGAGAAAGATTTGAGAAACTAAAAAAATGGGGCGTCCTGAAAAGAGCTGATGTAAGATATGTGTCAAAATCAGACCTGCTGCAGCTGCAAGGTGAAATAAGAAGCAGGATTTCAAAAGGGGAAAAAGATTTTGTCATGTGGAATGCAATTTCTGTATTGGCAGAAATAATGAAAATATATCACGCGCTTGAGCTTCTTGAGACGCAGGGCATATCTGCACTAAATAAATATTTTGAAAAGCTTGTTGGTGAATCAAGGACAGCAAAAACAAAGGCTATTAGCTCCATAATGGGAGATTCAAACTTCAAAACTGCCATGATCAAAGCAAGAATTTTGAATGAAGAGGGAGTAGAACATCCTAAGCTTATAGAGCTGCAGAATGTTGTTGACAATGAAATCAAAAAAACTCCTAGCATGAAGATAATAGTTTTCAACCAATACAGGGACAATGCCTTGGACATAATGGAAAAACTTAATAGAATAGATAATGCCAAGGCCAAGATTTTTGTCGGGCAGCAGAAAAAAAATGAAACTGGCTTAAGCCAGAAAGAGCAAAAGCAAATGATTGAGGATTTTGGCAATGGATTGTTTAATGTTCTTGTTGCAACATCAATAGGGGAAGAAGGCTTGGACATTCCAAAAGTTGATTTGGTGATTTTCTACGAGCCCATCCCAAGCGCAATAAGAAGCATACAGAGGAGGGGCAGGACCGGACGACAAGACAAGGGCAGGGTTATCGTATTAATAGCCAAAGGCACTCGTGATGAAGGCTACAGATGGGTTGCCCACCACAAAGAAAAGAAGATGTACAGTAATCTCAAAAATTTAAGGAGAAAATTAAACCTTTCATTGAGCCAGAAAAATGAAGTGCAAGCTACAAAATTTACAGAAAAAATAAAGATATTCGCTGATTACAGGGAAAAGGGAAGCGGCGTAATAAAAGACCTTGCTGAAAATGATGTCAAGGTCAGCCTAGAGAGGCTGGAGTATGCTGATTATGTTGTTTCCTCAAGATGCGGTATTGAAATTAAAACAGTTGAAGATTTCGTTGATTCAATCATTGATGGAAGGTTATTGCAGCAAATTAAAAATCTAAAAAAGAATTTCGAAAGGCCGATCATAGTGATAGAAGGAACTCAAGATATTTACGGAGTCAGAAATGTCCATCATAATTCCATTTTGGGGATGATGGCAACAATCGCTGTTTCTTATGGCATACCAATAATACAGACAAAGGACTTCAAGGAAACATCTGCTTTATTGCAAATAATCGCAAGAAGGGAGCAGGAGGAAACATCAAAAGATTTTAGCCTGCATGCTGACAGAAAGCCTGCCACATTAAAGGAGCAGCAGGAATATTTTGTCAGTTCTTTGCCAGGAATAAATCTGACTTTATCAAAGCCTCTTTTGAAGCATTTCAAGACAATAAAAAATTTAGTCAATGCTTCTGAAAAAGAACTTCAAGAAGTTGAGAAGATAGGCCCTGCAAAGGCGAAGCAGATAAAGGACGTGGTTGAAAGCGAATATAAAGATGGCTAATTAAGAGGGATAGAAATCTTTATATCTTAATTCTATAAATTTCCAAAACGATGCTTAGAAGATTTTTCATCTGGCTCATAAAGAATCTGATAGTTTTGTTCCTTATAGCAGTTATATTTTCTACTGTTATTTTGGACATACCTTACTTAGTCAAAGGGCTTTTTAAGGATATTTTCCAATATTCAAGTCCGGAAGCGCAAAAGGAAGTTGTAAGCAAGCTTACATCGTCTTGCTCTGCATTGGATGGTAAGGGTGGATTGCAACAGCAGATGTCAAATGGCCCAATGTCAATTGATTTCAGCAAGATAGGGTCTTTGTGCAAGGACTATAGCTCTGGCAAGATAAATGACCAGCAGTTTTTCTTTGGTGTTATTGGGACTGCAATTCCAGATAAATTTGAAACGCCAAAAGTGCAGGCTTTGGAAAAATATAATTCCGTAATGGATTTCCTTAATAAAAACAAATTATACTATATAATAATTTTATTGGTATTGTTTGGGGCACTGTACTTATTGTCTGAAAATTTAAATGCCTTTTTGGTAATACTAACAGGAATCTCGTTCAGCATTGGGACATTAATATTGCTTCCCTACGCGGCTATAATAGCCTATGACAAGTTTGTTGGAATTAACACAACTTCGATATTGACTTCCATGCTTCAGGGCGGCTTCTCATTCGATATAAAGGCAATAATGAGTGTAATTTTGCTTATGGTGCTGAGAACATATACTGGATTTATAATAACTGTTGGCTTTGTACTTTTAGCCATAGGCATTGCTGGAAAGATTTATGCTTGGAAATTAAGGAAAAAAAGCGCAAAAGCCGAAACAAGATCAGAGAAAATTTCAGAAAAGAATTTTAAAAAAGAAGACAAAAAAGAAAAGCGAAGCAAAGATGAAGATGAAGAAGCGTACAAGCACAGGAACAGGAGCTACAAAGAAATCCTGGACGAATTAGACGAGATGCATAAAAAGAAAATAAAGGAAAAAAATAAATAATGCTAAAATTTCATTGCCCTTAATCTTTTCACTCTTTCCTGCGTTGAAGGATGTGTCATAAAAAAAGCCAAAAATGCGGTATTCCTGAATGGATTTGATATGAACAAATGCGCTGTTGCAGTGTTTCCAAACCTTAATGGATTAATATCTGTGTTCTTTTCTATTTTTTCAAGCGCATCTGCAAGCGCATCTCCGTTTCTGACTGTTTTTGCGCCTGTTTCATCTGCAAGATACTCGCGGCTTCTTGATATTGCAAGTTGAATCAAAGTCGCAATCAATGGGGTTAAAATTCCCAAAATCAATAAGCTTATTATGTTGCCTCCCCTGTCGTCATCCCTGCCTCCTCCAAAAATAGCAGACCATCTTGCCATTGCCCCAATGTAAGAAATAACTCCTGCAATAGTGCCTGCTATTGTTGAGATCAAAATGTCCCTATTCCTTATATGACTGAATTCGTGGGCAATGACTGCTTTTAATTCACCTTCATCCAATATTTTCAAAATGCCTTCTGTTGCTGCAACAACGGCATTTTGCGGGTTTCTGCCTGTAGCGAATGCATTTGGCGAGTTCGTTGGAATAATATAAACTTTAGGCATTGGCAAATTGCTTAA
>JAHFQL010000006.1 GCA_023259315.1 Candidatus Woesearchaeota archaeon
TGTTGTTCCTGCTCCCAACGAATCCCAAGTTCTTGCAAATGACTGGTCTACATTGTCTGTTGAAGATGTTGTAACTGTACCAGCGCTTCCTCCACCTGAACTTGAAGATGATGATGATGATGAAGACGAAGATGATGCTGCGCTTGTTGTGAAGCTGAATGTTCCATTGCCTATGCAGTTCCCATTGAAGTCGCATCTTGTTACGTTAAAGTAATAGGTGGTGCTTGCCGATAAACCAGTAATTGATACTGATTGTGTCTTGTTAAAGCCTGTGTTTACTGCTATAGATGATAGTGAAGTGTTTGTAGTGCCGTACAACACAGTAGTATTGACACTTTCATTCTCTCCAGTTACTGTAATTGTTGTTGCAGTGCTGCTGCCAACACTCGAGCTTATTGAAGCTCCAAATGGTGCTGTTGTGTCTGAAACATTGAATTGTAATATGTATTGATTTGTATTTCCTTCATTATCTATCACCCAGAAAGTAATGTTATAACCAACTCCGCCTGAACCAAGGTCCAATTTCTTGAAACTTTCTTTACTGCCCAAGCATGTGGTGCCTGTTTTTGACATTGTTGTATTGCTTGGTGATGAGCTGTTAAGCTGGTATGAGCATGAAACTGCGTCTAATCCAACCGTTATGTTGGGCACGAAGGAACTGACAGTTTGATTACCGCTTGTTGGAGCTGTTACATTAACTGTTGGATAACCAGTATCATTTACAAACACTACTGCGCTGAAATGTGGCACATAAACATTTACTGTTGTGCCATTTGTGCTGTTCCAGCAAGGCGATGTAAATGTAAAAATAGGACTAAATGTTGAGTCACATTGCGTTATATTAGTTTTGCTGGTTAAATCATTATGGTCTGCAAAATACCATATTTCGAATTGCGAGCCAATGCTGTATTGGGTTGCATTTATTGGATAAGTTACAACTCCGTAATAACTGTTGTTATTGGAGACGAATTCCTGAACACTATTATTAAACCACACCATGTCCATTACAGTTGCTGAATAGTTCTGCACCAATCGATTTATGAATGTTGAATCGTTTTGCTTTACAGTAAAGTTGTATTTATTCCAGTTTGCAGCTGACGCATTAAAGACTAATGTAACATTTACCCCTTTACTTGTGCCATTCAAACCCAAAAACAATTTCAAAGTTTGGTCTGTGACATCTCTGGTATCAAAGTCAAGAGGATTTCCAGAAGCATTTGTTAAATTAATTACTGAAAGATTTCCATTATAATTAAATAATCCGGAACTTCCGCCTATGCCAGATAAATTCAAAGCCGGAAAATTCACAGGACCTGTCTGTGTGAATGTGATTAGACTACTATTTCTAATATTTCCTAACGTGTCATTAGCTGTTATCTTAATTGTGTGAGTTCCTGTACTAAAGTTAATCGTATGATTAAAGATAAATGTTATCCCTGAGCCTCTTGTTAATTCAAGATTATTTGCATTTGTTGGGTAATAATTGACGCCTGTAAAATTAAGTCTTGTGTCTATGCCATCAAGATAATAACCAATTGAACTAACGCTACTTTCACTATCCAATAAAGTAACACTAACATTTCCAATACTTGTAACTCTTGCTTGATCAGCGGGGCTATTTACTGTTATTGCAGGTCCAACATTGTCAACAACAAACCCAAACACTGTGGTATTTGAGTTGCCAACATTGTCAGTCACAGTTATAGTCAATGTTTGGTTTCCTGATGTTGTTGGGCATGTAGATTCGTTGAAAGGATAAACAGCCGTATTGTTTGAAAAGACAACTGTTGATGATGTGTTACAGCTCGAGATGTATGTCAAATTTTGGACATTTACTGCGCCTGCTAGGCCAGAAAAGTTAAGGCTCATTTTTGAAGTAATATTTGTGTTATTCACAAGTGCCTTTGTTAACAGAGGACCTATAGCACCAGCTGAACTAAGAGGACCAGTCATACCTACAAAAGCCAATCCCGGCTTTCCAGTCTGAACATAAAACTGGTATGTATATATTTCATTATTGCCCCAAGTGTCTTGTGCAAATAAATTTACAGAATGAGAGCCATTTGCCAATGCTGTACAGCCTGCATTGTCTTCTTTGCCTTTAACAGTAATGGTGCCATTGGTATTTGCATTAGCTTCTGCTGTAGATGAATAGTTAACAAATAAGTTGCAATTCGTGCTTGTGCTGCTGTCGATTTGTACTGCGATATAATTAAAGAAGCTGCCATCACTTACATTAAATGCTATTGTTGGCTTTGCAGTGGATGAATTTGAATTGTTTGAAACGCTTAAAGAAAGTAAATTTGCAAGAGTCAAAGTTGGTTTTGTTGTGTCGTTGAATTGAACAGTCATATTATATATTAGTGTAGCAGGGCTTGTTGCGACATTTGATCCATTAAGATTTCTATTTCCTAAAGTGTCATTCACTAAAATCCTAAATGTTACATTCTTACCCTCAAATACGCCATGGCCGCTGGATCGACTAAAGGTCAAATTAGTAGTTCCGCTCACATTGGATGAAGTTGAAACCAATGTTAAGTTTATTTTAGCTCCGGTTAAAGCACTGTTATTGTAAGTTGTACTGTTTATTAACTGCCAGCTTAAGCTGCTTTGATTAAAGAACTGGATATCGACATCAAGGGGATTGGTTAAGTTATCACTAACATTAGCAAAGAAGAACATTTGTCTTCCTTGTGTCCATGTTCCATCTCCACTACTTAATGCAGTTGATGGGTCTGTGCTTCCAAGCTGTTCTGAACCACTAGCCCCTCCTCCTCGAGAACCATTAGTAATGGTAAAATTAAGAACCAATGGCGGTATCTGGTCTATTGTAATCTTAATTGCGCTATTATTATTATTGAAAAGGGCATCTGAAGCGCTCACATTAATCAAATAAGTTCCGTTTGAAACAGCGAAATTAAATGAGGAATTACAAGTTACTCCAACAGAGGTAATAGCATTATTATTCGGATTGCTACATGTAATATTAGTTATTCCGGATTGATTGGTGTAATTAAAGAATGCAACTTGTGTACCGCTTGTATCATATATAGATAGATTGACTGAACCATTCCTTAAAAAGCTCATACCATATGCTGAATCAGTAACATTAAATGTGAAATTTCTGACTCCAGAGGTTGAAAAATTAGTCAAAGTTTCTGCTGTGAAGTTAATTGAAGGTCCTGAGGCGTCTACGAAGAATGTAAAGTTATTTGTAGCTGCAGAGAAGTTGATAACTGCCTCGCCAGTCGCATTGTTATAACACCCTATAGTCCAAGTATAATTACCATCTTGTGCAAATGTATAGTTTGTGTAGCTTCTTGTAAAATTGGACAAGTTATGGTCCTGATTGCCCCCTGAGTTAGTACCATTGGTGCCATTAGTAATGTTCTCAATTATAGATAGTCCTCCTGATAATGGAAACACTATCCCATCTGTAGTGCTATTTATATATAAAGAACAGTTTACAGATTTGTTTATAACTTCCCCAGCAGCAGACCACGTAACATTAAAACTAAAGTTAACATTTCTGTTGGCAGTAGCGTTAACTGTATAGTTTCCAGGTGTATAAAGTGTTATCGTCATTGCCTGAACAAACAGGACTTCATAGAGAATTATAGTCAGTACAAAAACTAGCATAACAGAAACTAACAAAACTAAATTAACTTTCGCTTCACGAGAATTAAATAACCCTCTAGTTCCCTCTTTTTGCATTATTAATCCTCAAACTAATATATATAAACAATTGTTGTTTAACAACATGTATTTAAACTTTTTGATTTAATAAATCATATTTAAATGAGTTATCTCAAGTTCGCAATGATTGAACTTGCCACTCCGCATACAGATTTAAAATTCAAATAATATTTAAACTTTTCTATATCTAAAAGTTTTCTGCCTTATTTTTTAATAAAAAATGAAAATTAGAAATTCAACAAAAAACAGGTTTGTCATTGGCAATGCTGTAATTTGTGATGGCATTTTTTCCAAATTTGTTGGTCTTATGTTCTCAAAAAGAAAAAATATTGCACTAATCTTTAAATTTGGCAAAGAAAAAATAATCGCACTTCACATGATTTTTGTTTTCTATCCAATAGATGTGATTTTTTTAAGTAAAAGAAAGATTGCTGTTGACTTGAAAAAAAATTTTACTCCTTTTACATTCTATAATTCAAAAAGAAAAGCAATGTACGCAGTCGAACTGCCTGCAGGCATAATCAAAAAAACCAAGACTGAGATTGGGGATAAGATTGAATTTTAATAAGAAAATGGGGACGTGAGGATTTGAACCCCAATCCTTCGGTTTCTTCATTTCATCGTCGTGAATTTGTGAGCGAGTTCGCACAAGCTCACTCGCATTTCGCAGACTCATTTTTCCATATCAAATGACTGGAGCCGAAGATAATGACCAAGTTGTACGGATTGCTCCTTTATACGACGTCCCCATACAAATCAAAAGAAATATTCTCGTTATTTAAAAGTTATTGTTTTGGATTGAAAAACTAAAAAGAGAAATAAAAATTCTTAATAATAAGCTTCTCCTTGAGAGCTGTTAGGAATTTTATCTGCTTCTGATTGTTCCTTGTCTCCTTTTCTTGAAAACTCCCTGGTACCGTAAATCATGCCGACAGCTACAAGTGCTATAAGTGTCAATATCAAGAGCGCTTCAAGCAATCCTTTCAAGCTTAATGCCATGAAACTAAACACAGTGACTGGAATTATATTTGCCTTGAGCGGTATTTGCCTCGTCACTTGGTCATTGCTTTTCACCGCAACAAAAAATGTTTTCTCGCCGGACTCTTTGGTTTGTGTTGATGCAAATACATTAACTGTTTTCGATTCTTGTGGCTTCAGCACAAAGGCACTTGCTTCGCTTAATCTTAAATCAGCCCAGCCCCAGCCGTCCAATACGATTGAAAATGATTTTGTGTTATCTCCGTTATTTGTTAAAGTGATTGGATATGTCACCTCGCTGCCATCATTCTTCATATTCTGCTTTCCGATAGGGGCATTAATTGAAAAGCCGTCAATAACTTCATTGACTTGCTCTGGTTTTCCTTTTACAGAAAACATAATTTCTCTTGATTCCTTGTTGTTGTCAAACTGGTTTGCTATCTCCGCCCTTAATCTGTAAGTTCCCGGCTCGACATTGTCCGGAATTTTCAGTATGAATTCCTGCTCGATTTCCTCGCTATTGCTGTCCTTGCCTGACAAAAGTTTTGTTGAAGATAGGTCCAAATACGGAATGCTTGCCTTTGCGGTTATGCCGTCAAGCTGAACAACTCCGCTGTGCTTTATAACCAAAGTTACGCTGAGAGATTTTCCTGCTTGAACGCTCTCTTCAGGATTTAATTTTATATTGCTTACAAAAAATGGAAATTTCTGCTCGCTGATTCTCAAGTCATATGTTTTTTCTACAAAATTGCCATCTGAATCCTTAACAATTACTTTAAGCGTGAAATCGTTCTGCTTGAATTTGCTTACTAGGTTAAGTCTTAAGCTCTGGGTGACTTGTTCATCTTTGCTGGCATTAAAAGTGCTTGTGGTGTCTGCAACCACATCTCCATTCGCAAAACTTAATATTGCATCTATTCTTGCGCCTTTTATATTCTCAAGAGCAGTGAATTTTACCCTTAAATCAATATCTTTTTTGCTTTCTCCTATCAATACAAAATTATTCTCCTCAACTGCTAAAACTCTGTTCTCAACTTCTACACTATCAACTGATATATCCAAATTACTGGATGCTATATTTTCCCCTTTCATCCTTATTCCATAAACTTGCTTGACAGCATTGCCTTCTGTGTCAACAATCTTCACTGCCAACTCAAATGAGCCGCTTCTCTTGAGCTTGTCCAAAAGCTCTAGCCTTAACAATTTTGACGCGCTTGAATCTTTTGCAAGGTTAAAGTTCGGAGACGCATCCGCAACAACACTTCCACTATCCAAGTCCTTCAAAACCGCTTCCACGCGGGCGTTTTCAACACTCTCTAATGCCGTGAACTCAACTGAAACATCAAAATTATCATTCTCATCAATAAAATTTGATGTAGACGATGCAACCACTCTGCTGTTTACTTTGACCCTGTCTATTGAGACATCAAGCGCACCTCTAACCGATGTGCTTCTTTTTGTCTTGATGCCATAAGTCTTCTGCTCAGAGCTTCCTCTGGCATTTACTACCTTAACTGTCAAATCATAATCATTTTCTCTTGTAAGCCCGTCAGTCAGCCTCAATGTCAAAAAAGCAGTTGTGCTCTCTCCTGCAAAAAGATCAAAAATTCCTGTTGAATCCGCCACTACATTGCCGGATTGCTTGCCCCTAAGCACAGCCTCAACATGGCCTGCCTGAAGATCCTGCACAGCAGTAACATCCACTGATAAAAAGAATGTATCAGAATCGTCCAAAAGATTGCTTTTTGACTGGCCTACTACCTGGTTGTTAACTATTACCCTATCTATGGAAATATCAAATCCAGACGAGAAAAATGAAGAGCCTGCATAAGATATATTGCTAAGCAAAATACCAAAAATCATTAAAATTCCTAAAATAGATGTTTTCTTGCTCATAACCCCAACTCTGCCTATATTTTTATTATTATATAGTAGATACAAATAATAGTAGGTTTAAGATGTAGTATATAAATCTTTCGTTATTGTATAGTAGGTACAAATTAGAATAGATGGGGCAACTATTTATATATATAAATTGATACTACCAGGATACATGATAACAATAATAGGGGCAGGTCCTGCAGGCTCTTATCTTGCATATTTGCTTGCGAAACAAGGTCAAAAAGTCACAATTCTTGAAGAGCATGACACAGTAGGCAGGCCAGTACAATGCACAGGGATTGTCACCCATTCAATAGAGAAATTCTTCAAGATTAGAAATGATGTTATTGCAAAAAGGCTGGACAAGGTTGTTGTTATCAGCAAAAATAAAAGAATAACGGTCAATGTTGACGAAATTGTAATGTGGCGTGACAAATTCGACAGATTTGTATCTGATATGGCTCAAAATGAAGGCGCAGAAATTCTACTCGGGCATAAATTTATTGATTTCAATGGAAAAAATTCAATCAAAGTCAAAGATAAAAAAAATGACAAAATAAAAGATATTCGCTCTGATATTATAATAGGGGCCGACGGCCCTTACTCAGCTGTTGCAAAAGCAGCAGGCTTGGAATCAGGCTCCAAAAACTATATCGGCATGCAGGCAAAAGTAAAAGTCAAAATGGACACTTCCTCCTTTGAGACTTATTTTGGAAATGATTTTCCGAATTTCTTTGGATGGTGCGTGCCTGAAAGCGAAGATATCGCAAGGATTGGCATTGGCTGCTTTGAAAATGCCCAGCAATATTTCTACAAATTTTTGAAGAGCAGAACTAACAAAGACGAGATTTTGTGCTGGGAATCGGGCTTGATACCATTGTACAATCCCAAAAAAATAATACAAAAAGATAATGTTTATCTCATTGGTGATGCTGCTGCTCAAGTCAAGGCCACAACTGGCGGCGGCATAATTCCTTCATTAAAAGCAGCAAAAACATTGTGCGATTGCATTATAAACAAAAAAAATTATTGCAGTGAATTCAGAAAGCAATCCGGAAAAGAACTTCTCTTGCACCTGAGGATAAGGAATATTTTGAATAGTTTCTCTGACGAAGATTATGATAAATTGCTGGGCTTAATGGCTACAGAAAAGGCCAGGAAAATCCTGAAAAAATATGACAGAGACAATCCAATACCTTTGGTTGCAAATTTGCTGTTGAGGGAGCCAAGGTTTTTATACTTCTCAAAAAATTTTTTAGTTTGACTATCAAAACCTATCGAAAATTAAAAATTTTCGGGAGGTTTCGAAAAACTCTTGTTTTCCGCAACCTTTTTAAAATAGGCCCTTTACCTTTACACTTATCTTTTATTATGGTGGTAGTAAATTATGGACTCAGAAGAAAACGACGATATATCGATTGACTTTGGCAAAATTAAGAATTTCTTTAAAAGTGATAAAGAAAAAAAGGCAGAAGAAAAACCGAATAATGGGGAAGTAAATACAGAAATCAAGGAAAAGGAGCGCGAAGACGTTAAGGAAAATGAAGAAGATATTTCTATAGATTTCAGCAAAATAAAAAATTTATTCAAGAAAGAAAAAACTGATGCGAAGCCTATTCCGCATATGGGCAAAAAAGACGATGAAGATATTTCTATAGACTGGGGCAAAGTAATTAATTTTATGAAAACTTATGGCGTTGTGTTTCTGGCCCTGATTCCGATAATTTTGGCAATATACATAAGACTGCAGGCCGGGCTTTTGCTTTTTACTGACGACTGGGCAACTAATTCTGTTTTAAGCAACATCCAGTCTCAGGTAAGGAATAATGTCTATCAAAATTGCCCAAATTGCCCGGAGTCTACCATAAGCGCATTGGTTGACACGCAGATGCAAAAGGTTATTTCCCAAAACAAGAATCAAATTGATGCCCAAATAAAAGCTACATCAAATTATTTCAGAAGCTTTTTCCAGGACGAAAATGGGAATGCATATACCCCAGATATAGATCCTTATTATTGGATCAGATATGCGCAAAACATAGTTGACCATGGGCATGCCGGTGATATTTTAAAGGATGGTAAACCGTTTGATAACCGCCAGCTTGCCCCTATTGGAAGATTTGTGGCTCCTAACTTGTTTCACTCGTATGCACTTGCATATTTTTACAAGTTTTTAAGATTATTCGCAAATATTAACATAATGCGATCGAGTTTTTATCTTATCCCATTAGTCTCTGCTTTGTGCGTGTTGCTTGTATTTCTGATATGCAGAAAGATTGCTGGCAACCTTGGAGGTTTTTTTGCAGCGCTAATGATGGCTATTAACGGCGCTTTTCTTTCAAGGAGTTTGCACCCAGATGATGATGTTTGGGTTGTGTTCTTTCCATTGGTAATTACATGGCTTTTTGTGACTACTATGGACTCCAAAAAGTTACAAAAAATCTTTGCTGCAAGCGCTCTTGCTGGACTACTTACCGGCATGTATTCATTTGAATGGAATGGCTGGTGGTTCATTTTTGATTTTTTGATTGTTACAATGGGTGTAACTTTGCTGTACATAATAGTTGTAAACTTTGATAGTATTAGAAAAAATATCAAAACCGTTTTTTCCAATATAGTGATAAGGGATATTTTGATTTTTATTGGCATTTATCTGATTTCATCTGCTATATTTGTAACACTATTTTCAAGCTGGTCTGTATTCCAGAACAGCGTGCTTGGCCCTCTAGGATTCAGCTCGATAAAAGATCCTGTGCAGGTTCTGTCCATATGGCCAAATGTGCTTACAACAGTTGCAGAGCTGAATGAAGGCTCAATCAACGGCATCATAAACTCTGTCGGCGGCCCCTTTTTGTTTTTCATAAGTCTTGCTGGAATTATACTGTCAATTTCGAGGAAAGAAGGCTTGAAAAAATTTGATTTGATTTATATAATCTCTACAATTGTATTTTATGGATTATATTTTGTTATCAAGAAGCAGTCAGAATCGCATGGCTGGGGATTCCATAATTCCCTAATGGCTTTGCTTATATGGGTTATGTTGCCGATAGTATTAAGGGTATTGGCATCATTGTATAAAAAAGATTCTTCTTATGATTTTAACTTGTCTATTTTGTTGTCTCTGTGGTTTATATCAACTATATTTGCAAGCGTCAAAGGGGTAAGATTCACTCTTTTGTTAGCTCCTGCATTTAGTGTTGCATTTGGAGTAGCTTTTGGAAAGGGCTACACTTACTTGTCAAATTTGCTTACAAAAGAATTCAAAATACACAAAATCGTAGCTGGCAGCATGATTGTAATACTATTGCTGTTGGTTTATGTGAGTCCAATCAAAGCATCATTTAATGAGGCGAAAAGTGACATCCCCTTAGTCAATGATGCCTGGTACAATGATTTAAAGACTATCCAAAAGGGCTCTAAACCAAATGCAATCATAACCTCATGGTGGGATTTTGGACACCACTTTAAGTCTATTGCTGACAGGCCAGTGACTTTTGATGGAACTACTCAAACTTTTCCGCCTGCTCACTGGGTTGGAAAGCTTTTTATGACCAGCGATGAGCGTCAAGCAATTGGCATTCTTAAGATGCTTGATTGTGGGCAAAATAAGGCATTTGACACTCTATACCAGATCAACAATAATACATTTCTATCTTTGAGAATAGTTAACGAAATCATAATGCTGGATAAATATCAGGCCAAGGATAGACTTCAAAAACATGGATTATCCAAAGAGCAAACAGATAAAATTTTGTCTTACACCCATTGCGACCCGCCAGAAGGCTTTGTGATAGCGTCCAGCGACATGGCCACAAGCAGCAGAGATATG
Organism: Candidatus Woesearchaeota archaeon; assembly: GCA_023259315.1. Next base: position 10,385 of record JAHFQL010000006.1, read on the forward strand.
GACGGCGGAAAATCTGGCGTGTGGGCTCATTTCGGAAGCTGGAACTTTGAAAGGGCGGATATATGGAAAAATATTAGAAGCATGCCGGCAGAGAAAGCAGTACAGTACATGGTACAGAATTTTAATTATACACAAGATAAAGCCGAACGTACATACGACGAGGTTGAATCTATAACTAGTGATAATCAGGCAAATACATGGGTGGCGCCATGGCCTGGCTTTGGTGGAGTGATGAATTGCAACAAAAACAATCAAGATTTATATTCGTGCCCAAACGGGATTCAAATAAACTTAAGCAATTATGATGTTTTTGCAAAAGGCCAAGATAATTCAATTGTCAGGCCAAAAGCTGTTGCTTTTACAACACCAGACGGTATGATTCTTAAGCAGTTCAACGGCACCACTATAGACTTTGGAATGACTGTAATCCCTCGAAGCGAAAATAATTTGGAAGTTGTCTTGTCAAGCAAAGAGCTTGCTGGAAGCATGTTTGTAAGGATGTACAAGATAAAAGGCCATGGCTTAAGGTATTTCAAGTTGTTTGACGAGCAGCATGGATTGACAGGAACTAATATTTTTACGTACAAGGCTGACTGGGAAGGGAAGAATATTACAATTGTAGGGGATTTCGTAAATAAGCCTAAAGCAAACGAAACTGTAAGTTTGGCTTCAGAAAATACAATAGATAATTCAGGCACAAATAATTCTTTATTCAAATGAAAAACATCTGGGCTGTAATTCCAGCTTACAACGAGGAAAAGAACATCACTAGAGTTATCCGGAATACGAAGAAATATGTTGATGCGGTAGTTGTTGTGGACGACGGAAGCAAGGATATCACAAGCAAAGCGGCAGAAAAAGCCGGAGCTGTTGTTTTAAGGCATGTTGTAAATCTTGGCAAGGGCGCTGCTCTCAAGACGGGCTGTGATTATGCAATAAAAAATGCAGATTTAATTATAGTGCTTGACGCAGATGCGCAGCACAAGCCAGAAGACATACCAAGGTTTGTTGAAAAATTAAGGAAATATGATATTGTGTTCAGCTACAGGAAATCCAGCAAGCAAATGCCGTTTGTCTTGAGGTTTGGAAACAATATCATATCAAAATTTGTTTACTTACTTTATAATGTAGATTTGAATGACACCCAGTCCGGGTTCCGGGCTTTCTCAAGGGAAGCCTACAAGAAAATAAGATGGAGTTCAACTGATTACTCGATGGAATCAGAGATGATTGCAAGAACAGGAAAGCAAAGGTTAAAATATGTCCAGGTTCCTATACAGACAATATACTCTGACAAGTACAAAGGGACAACTGTTTTAGATGGGATGAAGATTGTGCTTAACATGGTTTGGTGGAGATTGCTAAACGGCTACAACAGGGATTAGAATGGTTTTGGGAATACAGATCGCAGGAATTTTATTCGGGTTGTTCATGCTATACTATTCTTTCATAAATTACAAGAAAAAAGAGTTCACATCAAAGGAATTCACTTTTTGGGCTGTTGTTTGGGTTTTGTTTATGGTTGTTGCGCTGTTTCCCTCGATACTTGATCCAATAGTTAAGTACTTTGGCTTCTTCAGGGCACTTGACGTATTGATAGTTTCCGGTTTTATATTTTTGATAGCTGCAATATTTTACATGTATACTTTGACAAGAAAAACGCAGAAGCAGGTTGAAACTATTGTAAGGTCAATAGCGATAAAGAAGAAAAAGTGAGTATATAAATTTAAATATGCTGTATTTTTACTATTAGATATGGTAATTTTGGTAAAATTCATTGACAAACATTTGGGTAATATTATTTGTAATTTTTTAGGCTTGTTTAAGAGAAGTAATTTAAAAGAAACAAATGTAAACAGAATTCTTGTTGTGCAATTGTGGGGTATTGGTGAAACAATATTAATATTGCCTTCGATAGAAGCCCTAAGAAAGAAATTCCCAAATGCAGCAATAGATGTTTTGGCCACATCAAGGAACAAGGACGTTTTCTTTGAGAACAGGGACATAAGCAACTTGATCAAAATCAGGCTTAATCCATTCTCAATTCTCAGTTTTATTTTCAAAAATCTCAAGAAATATGGTTTGGTTGTGGACATGGAGGAATATCTAAACATATCTGCCGTATTGTCTTTTTTTGCCGGCAAAAAAGTTGTTGGCTTTTCCCATGGGACAAGAGCAAAACTTTATGATAAGAAAATTGCTTACAATGACAAGCAACATGCATCCCAAACATTCTTGGATTTGGTAAGAGCTTTGGGCATCCTGTATGATTATAGTAAACTGCCACCATTGAAATATTCAAAAGACGACAAAAACAAAGTTGACAGATTCCTGAAAGATAATAAAATAAAAAATAATGAGTTTCTTGTTTGCGTTGCGCCAGGAGCAGCAGAATCAGCAAAAGCAAGAATGTGGCCTTTTGACAGGTACGCAGAGCTTTGCGACGAGATTGTTGCAAAGCACAGGGCAAAAATAATTTTTACAGGCATACGCGAAGAGCATGATCTGATTGTTTCCATACAAAACAAAATGGAGCACAAGGACAAGACAACTAATGCGGCAGGAGAAATCAATCTTAATCAATTATTTTATCTAATAACAAAATGCAAATTATTCATTGGAAATGACTCTGGGCCAATGCACATCGCAGCAGCCCAGGGAATAAAGACTCTCGGCTTGTTCGGGCCTAATCTGCCTGTGAGATTTGGGCCTTATGGAAAAAACGGAATTGGGCTGTATAAGGGATATAACTGCCAATATTCGCCATGCATTAACGTACACAAAGGTCAGATTCCTGATTGCTTATATCCTAAGAATTCAAATGACTATCAGAAATGCATGAAAAATATCAGCATAGATGATGTTTTGAAAGAAGTGGAGAAGTTGGTTTAAAAAATTATATAGATTATGTGAATGTTCAAAGAAAAGAAAGGGGTTCAATTGTAAATAAAATGGTGGCTATTAGACGGACTTTTTATTAGAAGAAAGTTTAAATAGATTGAGTACAGAACATTTAGCATGAGAAAAATACTAATTTTTTTGATAGTTTTTTCTATTTTTTTGATTAGTTGTAAACCTACACAACAAAAAACCGATAAGGAAAGTGGTAGTAATATTTTAGTGGTAGAAAACAAAACAACTAGCACTGCAAAATACGCTGAACAGCTAAAATCTTGTGAAAATTCACAAAATAAAACCCAATGCTATACTTTCGTTGCAACAAAATCAAAAGATACAGGTATATGTGATTTGCTGGACACTAGTGGTAGATTTTATTGTTACATTCTTGTCGCTATGGAGTCAAATGACATTGGTGTATGTAATAGGTTATCTGATAAATATTATTGTTATGCTACAATGGCTTGGAAATCAAAAAACCCGAATATTTGTGATAGTTTAGATACAAACAATAAAAACAGATGTCATGAGCTATATGAAGGATTCCTAAAAGAAGAAAATGAGATAAATAAATTATCTGAGCCAAAAATATCACAATCCGGAGAATCAAATTATCTCATTTATGAAAATCGTGGCGTAAAAATAAAATACCCTTCAAACTGGGAAATAGAAGAATTGGCTTTTGGCTCCCAACAAGGTGCAAAATTTTGGTCTCATCAGCAAAGTGTTTCTGATACATTTTCTGAAAACTTGTTAGTTGTAGTTAATCCTCTTCAGCAATCAATGACTTTAAAGGAGTTTACAGAGCAAAACATTGAACAAATTAAAAAAATAATCCCAAATATGAACATATTAAGTTCATCTGACACCACACTTAACAACAATCAAGCTCATAAGTTAGTTTTAACGTATAGTGTCAATCAGCAAAATCTTAAATCCCTTCAAATATGGACACTTAAGGACAACAAATCTTATGTTGTAACTTACGTAGCTGAAGTCGGAGAATATAACACTTTCTTAGAAACAGCTCAGGAAATGATTAACTCCTTTGAGATTGTTTAATTCAGCCAATGGGCGGTGGATGGGAACGGTAGGGCTGGAGGATTGATTTTGTTTTTTTAGTCGTTAATTGTGAAATTTAACAAAAAAATCAACTTTTGGAAGTAAAGCCTACTGCCAGCACAAAAACAATGTGTCAATCATTCGTGAAAACGAAAGTACTGTATATATCGGGCTAAACAAAGTTCGTATAAATAATCATAAAAAGAACTTTACCAAATAAAATATTCAATCTCCAAAATGCAAATATTCCCCATAAGTAAAAAACCCGACCAATTGCTTTAACCCTGCCAGTCTCGGGAATAAATCTTTTTCTAAAGATACATCGTCCTCGAATAATTCAAAAATCTCCGGCTTGAAAATATAAATTCCTGCATTGACGATATTTGTGGAGTAATGCTTTGGTTTTTCCTGAAAGTCAATAATAAGGTCGCCATCTAGAATTGCTGTTCCATATTGTGATGTTTTTTCTCTTGTCATCAGCCCCATTATTGCCAATTTCTCTGATTCCAAATGTTTCTTAATCATTTTCAATAAATCAAAATTGTTGTAAGTATCACCAGACATCACTACAAAATTGTTGTTGATTTTGTATTTTACTGCTTTCAGGGCTTCTGCATTTCCCTTAGCCCGTTTTTCAACAATTTCAACTTTTATTTTGGAATTTGATATTTCGTCAAGCAATTGATTTATGTTTTTAGTGTGCTGCGTTACAATGTATAAAGTGTTAATTCCATAATTTGCAAAAAATGCTATTTGTTGTTTTATCAGTGAAGTCCCTTTGACTTCTTTCAGAACATTTTTCTGATGCTCTCCTTTCAATAGCAAAACAGCAACATTAATGTATTGCTCTTGAAGTCCTTTTTTTAGAAAGAATCCTACTGCCTGTGATCTGCTCCTTATCACGGAGCCATCCACTTTTGAATCGACCAGTTTCAACAATGAGTTATCAACTGATATCGCAATTTTAGATTTGATCATTTTAATTAAAGTATGAAAAAGTAGTAAGAAGTATTACTTTATATAGTTTTATATTCTAGAGTATACAATTCAAAAGCGAAAGCTTTATAAATAAGGTATGAAATATTCATACTAAAGGTGTAGTAATGTCAGAAAAAAATTTTAAAGAAGACCAAGTTGAGTTTTTGGCAGGATTCAAAGGTGAGAGGCATGAACATATCTGGGGTTATGAATTATGGGTTGAGAACAACGAAAAGTATTGCAATAAACTTTTGATTTTGCATAAAGGATTTGAGTCAAGCTGGCATTATCATGAGCGCAAAGATGAGACTTTTGTGATTCTTGAAGGGCAAGTTTCGCTTACTTATGCGAATGGATTAGGTGCATCTCCCAAAACAATAGTTTTGAATAAAGGAGATAAATTCAGGTTGAGCCCAGGGATGGTTCATATGTTTAAATCATTGATTCCCAATAGTGTTGTCATGGAAATATCAACAACAGATGATGACGATAATGTAAAGTTGCGCCCCGCAAGGAAATTAATTGAAGAGTAGAACATTCAAGTGATTAAAATGCTAGACTTCAGCAAAATCAAAACAATCTCTATAAAGCAGAGAAAGAACAAAGTAATGTTAAGCGATTTGATTAAGCCTGAGAATTCCAAAATATTGATGAACTCAATTGAATTGGATGAACTGGTTGGCATTACGACAGATGCCGTCATGAGAAGCAAGCAAGTAATCCTAATGATTGGTGCCCACGTGATTAAAGTTGGAATGAGTTTGTTGATAATTGACTTGATGAAAAAAGGGATTATAAAGCATATCGCAATGAATGGCGCTGGCCCGATTCATGATTTTGAACTGGCATTGATAGGGGAAACATCGGAGTATGTCGAGCAGGCAATTGAAGACGGCACTTTTGGAATGATAGAGGAAACTGGAAGAATCCTAAATGAAGCAGTCAAAGAAGGCGCAAAAAATAATTATGGCTATGGCTATTCAATTGGAAAAAAGATTAATGACTTAAATTTACCAAATAAAGACTATAGCATCTTGTATAATGCTTACAAACTAAATATTCCTGTAACTGTCCATGTTGCCATTGGCACAGACATAATTCATCAGCATCCAAGCTGTGATGGTTCTGCAATTGGAAAAACTTCGTATCAGGATTTCAAGATTTTTGCAGAAAGCGTAAGTAAATTGGAAGACGGTGTTGTCCTGAATATAGGTTGCGCAGTAATTCTGCCGGAAGTTTTTCTGAAAGCATTGACGATTGCAAGAAATCTGGGATACAAAGTTGAAAAAATAACTGCTGCCAATCTTGATATTAACAATCACTACAGGCCTCGCGAGAATGTTGTAATAAGGCCAACTTCTTTGGGCGGAAAAGGTTTCATAATCATAGAAAGGCATGAAAAGACAATTCCTACGATGCATAGAATGATAATTGATAAAATTAGGTGAGATATAATGAAAAATAAATTGCTGAAGATATTGGAAAGTTTCAAAGGCAAGAAAATTCTGGTTATAGGGGATATTATGCTCGACAAGTACATCTGGGGCGATGTTTCAAGAATAAGCCCTGAAGCCCCTGTCCAGGTCGTGAATGTTTTAAGGGAAACTTTTGAAGCAGGCGGCGCAGCAAATGTGGCAAATAACATAGCAGCCTTAAATGGCAAAGCATTCATGGTTGGCATAACTGGAAATGATGGATCCAGAAATATTTTATTGGAAGATTTAAGGAAAAAAAATATTGATGTCAGTGGAATCTTTCTTGACAAAGCCAAGCCAACAACCCAAAAAATAAGGGTGATAGGAAAAAGCCAGCAGTTATTAAGGGTTGACTATGAGAACAAAGAGCATATTCATTCTAACATAGAACATTCTATTATTGGCTTTCTTGAAAAAAACATCAAAAATATCGACGTTGTTGTAATTTCAGATTATGCGAAAGGCGTAATCACACAAAAAGTCAGCAATAAAGCAATAGAGACAGCAAAAAAACACAATAAGCCTATAATTGTTGACCCCAAGCCAAAGCACAAGGACTTTTATTCAAATGTGACGCTAATCACCCCAAATAATGCGGAAGCCTCAGAAATGTCTGGAATTGAGGACGGAAGTGATGAGGCTGCAATTGAAGTGGGAAACAGATTGATGAAGAATCTGAACACTAATGTCTTAATCACGAGAGGCGAAAAAGGCATGTTATTGTTTGAGCAGAATGGAAATATTACTAATATTCCCACAAAAGCCCGCGAAGTTTACAGCCTCATTGGCGCAGGAGACACAGTTGTTGCGACTATTGCTTTGGCTCTTGCTTCAGGGGCGGATTTCAAGGAATCTTCAATACTTTCAAACATCGCAGCTGGCATAAAGGTCGGAAAAATAGGAACATCTTCCGTAAGCATTGAAGAAATAAAAAGAGAAATTGAGAATGACAAAAGCGATTTTCTTGGATAGGGATGGCACCTTAGTTGAGGATATTGGTTATCATCACAAATTGGAAAACTTCAAATTAATTCCAAATGCAATTGAAGGATTAAAGTTATTAAGAAATTATAAATTAATTATTGTTTCAAACCAATCTGGCATTGGAAGAGGATATTACACAATGAAAGATTTTGAGAATTTTAATAACCATCTAATTCAGGAATTAAAAAAAAATAACATTAAGATAGAAAAAACTTATATTTGCCATCACAGGCCAGAAGATAATTGTGGGTGCCGCAAGCCAAAGGCAAAGCTAATTAAGGACGCTGCAAAAGAATTTGATATTGACTTAAAGAAATCCTGTATGATTGGCGACAAGAAAATAGACATTGATATGGGGCATAATGCAGGTTGCAAAAGTATTTTAGTTTTGACTGGCAATGGGATGCAAAAAAAAAATGAATCAAATGCAGATTATGTTGCAAAGGATTTGTTAGATGCAGCTAAGTGGATAAGAAAAAATGATTAGCCAAAAAATCAAAACATTGAACGAACTCATCAAGATAGTTGAAAAACTAAAAAAACAAAACAAAAAAATTATAACGACCAACGGAGTTTTTGACATTCTGCATTATGGCCATGTAAAATATCTGGAAGGTGCCAAAAAATTGGGGAGCATTTTAATTGTTGGTGTCAACACAGACGAATCAGTTAAGCAAAACAAAGGCGATAAAAGGCCGATTAATGATGAAAAATCTAGGTTAAGCATTCTGGCTGCCTTGGAAAGTGTTGATTATGTTTTTCTCTTTGATGAAAAAGGTCCAAGAAATTGGCTAGATAAAATAAAGCCGGATTTTCATGTCAAAGCCAGCGATTACAAGGTAAACCAAATAATTGAAAAAGGCCTTGTTGAAAAAAATGGTGGAAAGATAGTCATAGCTAAAGCTGAAAAAAAATATTCAACAACTAAAATAATAAATAAAATTCTAGATATTTACAAAAAACAATAATTTTTTAAACGTCCAATAGATTTTGTTCTCTATGCCAAAACTGTCAATAATAATCCCAGTTTATAATGAAGAAAGCACCATATTGGAAATCATCAATAAGGTAAAAAAAGCCAAATCTTATGATTTTAAAAAGGAAATAATTGTGGTGGATGATTTTTCAGCTGACAAAACAAAAAAAAAATTAAAATCATTGAAAGACAAATCAATAAAAATGTTCTATCACAATAAAAATATGGGCAAAGGATCTGCTATAAAGACGGGCCTGCAGCACTTCACTGGCCAAATTGTCTTGATTCAGGATGCAGATCTGGAGTATGACCCAAATGACTATGAAAAATTGCTGAAGCCCATAATGGATAAAAAGGCAGATGTTGTTTATGGCTCGAGATTTGATGTTGTGACAAAAAATCTCAGAAAAATGTACAAACTGCATTACATTGGGAATCTTTTCCTAACTTTGCTAACAAATGCGCTCTATGGCGTGAAAATAACCGATATGGAAACTGGCTATAAAGTGTTAAAGAGAAACGTAATAAAAGACATAAGCCTAAAAGCAAGACGATTTGACTTTGAGCCGGAAATCACTGCCAAAATTCTCAAAAAGGGCTACAAAATCCACGAAGTCCCGATAAATTTCTATGGCAGAAAATTTGATGAAGGAAAAAAAATCACTTGGATTGATGGGGTCAAGGCAGCGTTTTATCTGGTCAAGTACAGGTTTGTTGATTAGAATTTTTAATAGGTTGATGCAACAATAATGCCAAAGAATTTTCCAATAATAAACCTTTAAATACCCTTATAATTTCTTTCTCTTGGGGATTTGGTTGAAACAATTTTTTACCGGCATAAAGAATCTTGCAAAGGGGCATTTCTATGTATTTATCTTGCTATTGCTTGCATTATTCTTTTTTCATAACATAATCAGCATAACAAAAATACCAAGCAACGGTCATTATGTCAATGATGTTACATTTTATTCTTACAATATGAAAAAGTCACTTCAGGAAGGCACTCTTCCTTTATGGACCCCTTATTATTATAGCGGCAGGCCTTTGTTTGCGCAGCCAGAATACTATTTCATAGATCTTAATCTGTTTTTGATTTTATTGACGGGAAACATCTATCTTGCGATGAATTTTAGTGTAATAACACACTTTTTTCTAGCTGGCCTTGGTATGTACTTGCTTGTTTATTATTTAAGTGATAATAAAAAATCTGGATTCGTATCGGCATTAATATACATGTTTAATGGATATATTCATACATTTGTCGTGCCAGGGAACATAATGATACTTGAGGGCTATTCCTTAATACCATTCCTTTTCTTTTTTATTGTTAAAGCGCTCAAAAGCAAGAATTTTATTTTTAATTCTGTGGTTACAGGAATATTCATAGCGTCCGAGATTTTTGTTGGGGGAGTAATTTTCTTTCCATATTTGCTGATAATAATTTTTGCATATTCAATCTTTTATTTAATAGGCAAGAATTTCTTGAACAGGTTACTGAGGCTAATCCTCGTGGGCGCAATAATAGGTACGATTGGCTTTGGGCTTTCTGCAATAAAACTTCTGCCAGGGCTTGACTTTTTGAATCTTTCAAACAGGCAAATCGGGGTTTCGTATCAGGAATATTTAGGCGAGCCCGTTATAATAAAAAATTTTGTATTTGCATTCATATCAAACATAGCCTCAAAGGGAAGCGGCCTTTCATCTGCTGTCGGGGCAATTGGCTTTATACTCCTTATTTTTGGATTGTATAGGCATAAAAACAGAACTGTATTGTTTTCTGCTTCAGTTATTTTGCTGTCATTTTTTACATCAAGCGAGTCATTTTTGGCAAAATTCTTGTTTAGTCTTCCGATTTTTGATCAAACAAGGCATGTTGAAAGGTCATTGTTCATTTTTGCTTTCGCTGCTTCGATTTTGGCTGGCTTTGGGTTTTTGAATTTGGATTTGGTTATAGAGAAATACAAAAAACTCAATAAAAAAATAATTTTCATTGTAATCGTTTTGCTGATATGCTTAGAGCTTGTCTTTTTGCAGGTGGTTCCGCCATCAAGCGAGGTTATACATCCAAAGGACATCCCGATACTTGATTATATGGGCAAAGACCCGTTACTATTCAGGACAATAAACCTTGGGTTGAAAACCCTAATTGGCGCGACCGGATATAATTATTATTCCCAGCTAGGCATAAGCGAGATAAAAGGCGGCAGCGGCATATGGTTTGACGACTATATCAACTTCCTCATAATTGCCCAAAGCTCACCTGCAAAAATGTGGGGCATTCTAAACAATAAATATGTTATCCTTGACAAAAAAACAGAAATTGACGGGCTAAGATTAGTGGACAAGTTCAAAGATTGCAGGGAATGCACATTATGGGAATCTTTTGGGCCATATCTTTATGAAAATACAAGATTTCTTCCAAGAAACTACATAGTGCCGAGCAGTATATTGATTGTCGGAAATGACAAGTTAGCGGAGCAAGTCATCTATAGTTTAATGCTGAAGAACTTTGAGCCGAGTAGTGCAGTTTTAATACAAGGAACCAGAATAAACGATTACAGTGTTGATTTCCTTAAAAGGTTTAATGCTATTTTTTTAGTCAAGGACTCTGTAGACGAGGATAGTATCCCAAAATTAAGGGACTATGTAAAACAAGGTGGCATACTTGTCCCTGACATACTAAATGGAAAAAATAGCGTGACTAATAACGATATTGATTTGGTATCAAATATAACCTCTGGCCATTATAAAGAGGTAAATGTTTCCCAATATTTAAATAATAAAGTGGTCGTTGATTTAAATGGTGAGAAAGGCTGGCTCGTTGCGTCAGAAAGATTTGCTTATTTTCCCGGCTGGACAGCAACCATAAACGGAAAGGATATTGAATTGTTTAAAGCAGATAACGTGATTACTGCAATTTATTTGAATGGGGAAAATGGCAAATTAGAACTTGAATATAAACCAGATTCCTATAAAATAGGAAAATTAATATCTATTGCGTCATTTGTCTTATTGTTTATTTATTTTTTATATTTCATCTATTTACGCAAATTAAGACTGGGTGATAAAAATCAAGCTTGATTTGGAAAAAATAGTGTTGATTGCATTCTTTGGGCTATTCCTACTATTAGGAAATGGATTTTTATTTGAGCACAGGCTGCAGCATGATTTTCCATTTGCATATTTCGCATCTGACGCATTTCAGCACCAAACCAGGGCTCAAGGCATTAAAGATGCAGGCAATTACAGAAACGAAGCAAGCTATATAGTTATGGGCGTCCAGAATGCAATTGGCTATTATCCCCCTGTCCTGTACCATCTTGCTGTTATCTTGTCTCATTTAAGCGGATTGGAGGTTTATGACACGATTTATTTCATAGTTTTCTTTTTTGCTGCTATGGCTTCTCTGGTGATGTACCTAATAATAAAAAATTTTAATAAAAATGTTGCATTGATATGCCTGCCATTGTCTATTCTTGTTTTTTATAACGGTTTGTACACTGGGTTTACATGGGGCCACTGGCCTGCATTAGTTTCGCAATTCTTCCTGGCTTGCGTGTTTTGGTACACATCAAGGATGGATTTGAAGAAATCCTACATATTTTTAGGCATTTTCCTTGCAGCAGCTTTTATGACTCACACATCTGAAGCATTGTTTGTAGGATTTTATTTAATATTATTTTTTATCGTTTCAAGCGCAATAAGCAGAAAAATTGAATTAAGTTTTATAAAAAATCTGGTTCTGGGCTGCCTAATCGTTTTTCTAATTACATTTTATTACCTCGTGATATTTAAATATGTGTGGCTTCCAAGCCAGACATTTGAATTCGGCTCAGTTACATGGGATAATCCTACAATTTATCTAGCTGATTTCAAAATTCTTTTGTTGTTTATGATTTCAGGCATTGTCATTTCTTTGCTCCTCATCAAGAAAAGTCTGGTTCCTGCCCTGGCATCTTTTACAATGCTGATAACGGGCTTGGGCAATTATTATGGATTTAGGGAGAAAGCATTCCAATTGAGGTTTTCCTGGCCGATATTTTTATCATTCTTTATCGGCCTTGGAGTATATTATCTCCTGAAATTTGTGATAAAAGAATGGAAATTAATTTATTCCATAATAATATCTGCAATACTCGCAATAATAATATTTATTCCAGGCATTCCTTATATACCGCACTATCAAATAGTTAAATCAAGCGGATTGATGGATAATTACCATTGGGAAATGTTTAACTGGATTGCAGCAAATGCAGAAAAAAATGCCAGGGTATACTTTTTTTACGGGGACATATACAGCCAGGACGCATTATTGAGAAATTCAAAAAGAACGCACTATCAAGTCACGCCTGAGGGGTTTATAGACGCACTCCAAAAAAAGGAAATAAGGAAAGTTTATGATTCGGAGCTGCCGGGTGATGGCGGCGGTGGCGGGCCATACAGAAAATCCTTCTTTTCCTTTGGCTTCGGCATAAATGAGATGCCTCTCGAGCAAAGGAATGGATTAAAAAACATTTGCAAGTTTGATTATTTGGTTTTTGACAGGGCGTCAAGGCAGCCGGTGCTTGTGCAATACAACTTATTGATTGCAAACGAATTACTGAAAAAAGACTATATTAAAGTAGCTTTTAATAACCAGTATGCTGTTGTTTTAAAAAATAATAATGTAGGGGCTGATTGCATTGAACAAAGAAACTTTTAACTTGATTAAGAAAGAGTTATGGTATATTGGAATTTTGTTCTTGATAATTTTCATTATATTCAAAATTATTTATTTTAAAGATAGTTTTATTGTCTCATTAAGGTTTGTTGTATCTTTATTCTGGCTTTTTGTTTTGCCGGGCTACTACATTATGTTTTATTGGAAAGAAAAACTTGATTTCACAGAGAGATTGATTATCGGAATTGCGCTATCGGCAGCAGTAATTGGGGTGTCCAGTTATTATATTGGCTTGATAGGATTAAGTATCAAGCATCATGGGATATTATTGCCTTTTGTATTAATTATAGCCGGCATAATGATAAATCTTAAAAAATAGCGTCATTTTTCAAAAACCACCCATCTATGATGGGTGGCATGCTTGTATATTTTAATAATTGCGTGGTTTTTGGAGACTGTTACCTTAACTCAATATTCTGATAGTATGTTATCTGCGGACGTTTTGCAACGTCTCTGCCAAAAATCTTTTAAACAAGCTTTACTTTAAAGATTTAATCTTGGAGACTTTGCTTCATCAAATTTCAAAGGCTTGTTTAAGCAATGAAGATGTTTCCAAGAGCTTCTTTTCCATAAAACTTTTCTTGAGATGTTTATGCAGCATGAATAAGTTGGCAAATCTATTAGCACTTTCCAGATTTGCAAAATTATTTCTGAATTTACCGAGATAGAAATCTATCTCGGAGTTAAGACTTTCAGAAGGATTGTTAGTTATCCAGCAAAATTTCTTTTTGTAGATGAAACCTTTTCCGTTAATACCGGCAATTACGTTTCTGCATTTGTTTCCAAGAAATTTAGTTGCTTTGTCATAAGCTAGCAGTCCATCTCTGACTAAAATATCTACTTTTCTTCCTATTTTCTCTCGAGCTTCTTTGAGCAATTTCTTTGCTGAAGCAAAGTCTCTAAGCTCCGTTACTATGGTATGTATTATATTACCTATGCAGTCCTTTAAGCTCCACCAATAGCACCATTCACCTTTAACTTTGACATATTTTTCATCAACATGGTATATTAGAATATCATCTGTAAATTTATAAATTGGCAGATTTATCTTGTTAGTAAATTTGTTTGTCCATTGACAAACAGTTTTATGACTTATCTTTGCTCTGAAAAATAAAAACAAGAATAGTGAAACAATTCTTGATGGAAGGTAGATGTGCAGCAGAATTGAAAATCTTATTACAATTACTGGGTTTCTGTATCTTTTAAGATAACCTGTTTCTGCCATTTGGAGCACCTTTTTAGCGCCCCAACTCGCTTTTTTGGAGAATTAGATTGTTTCAAGAATAAATATCCTTTGGAGATTAAGGTAACAGTCCCGATTGATA
>JAHFQL010000075.1 GCA_023259315.1 Candidatus Woesearchaeota archaeon
TCAAAAAATGGAGTTTAAAAATGATAGAACATTTACTTATTCTGAAAACGGGTTTATTAAACCGGCGCAATTATATCTAAGGAAAAAGAATTACTCTATGGCATACAAATTATTTGGAGTGGTCATAGCGCAGGATCCCAATAAAGTAGAAGAAGTTTATTGGTTCAGCCAACTTGCTGAGAAATTAAACAGAACAGATGAATCTCTTTTGTTGCTTAACGAGGTCATTCAAAAAAATCCTAATAACTATGCTGCCTACAAAGAGATAGGAAGATATTATCTAAATCACAATAATACCGAGGAAGCAGAAAAATTATTTGAGAGAAAGTTTGGGCTGAAGCCATTAAAAGAAGCAAGAAATTATGATAAAATTGGAGATTACTATAAAAACACTGGACAACTTGAAAAAGCTAATGAAATGTTCGCAAAAGCGCTTGAATTGAAAAAAAAATATTATTTGCAAAGTACTGAGAATAATTATGCGGAGTTATATGAAATATTAAATGGGCGTGGGATAAAAATTATTGTAATGCAATATCCAACTCTTGATGTTGACCAGTTAAAAAGCATGTTTAAAGGTGATGAAAATATAACATTTATCGAAAATAAGGATAATTTTGAAAGAGCATTTTTAAATTCGTCTTTTAATGATTATTTTGTAGATGATTCTGGAGTGACATTCGGCCATGCTACAAGAAAAGGAAATAGATTGATAGCGGAAAATATCGCAAGTGTTATACTAAATCAAATGGGTATTAGTTAAAGTCAAAAATTCAATTTCTACACATTAATTTATTTTCTAATTTTAAACTCCTTAAAATTCATTAATTTAGATTTGTGCAAAAGATATTTCATGACCATCTGCATTGTTCTAAAGCCGTATATTATTGATTTGTAAACGCTAATTGAAGTGCTTATGTCTTCGTATCTTGTTGGGATTCCAATCTCCTTGAATCTTGCCCCGGCATAGCGCGATTGAAAAACTATATCTGTATGGAATCCGTAATCATCAGAATTATTATTATATGGGATTTTTTTTAATAAATCTGCCTTGACTGCAATCATCCCAGAATGCAAGTCCGTCAATTTGGTTCCCATTGCAAGATTTTCAAAAAATCCAAGAAGCCTATTTCCTGTGAATCTGAATGCGGACATGTTTTTTGCCCTGTCTCCCAAAATTCTTGAGCCGATTGTAAAGTCTGCATTTCCATCCAAAATAGGCTTTACAAGCTCAGGCACTTTCTTCGGGTCATACTGGTTGTCAGAATGCAGGATGACGACAACATCCGCATACAACTCAAGAGCCTTGTTAAAGCAGTTCTTGACGTTGCTTCCGTAGCCTGGCTCTCTGGGATTTGGAAATACTTTTATCCCGAGTTTTTTCGCGGCATCCCTTGTTTTGTCGCTGCTTTTATCATCAGAAAGAATTACATATTTTTTGAATTTAATTGGCAAATCAACGTAAACATGCTTTATAGTATTTTCAGAATTTCTGGCAGGAATGGCTATTACAACTTTTATCTGGTTTTTCATTGACAGGGTGTTAAATATATCTTTTTAAAAATCTTTTCATTGAGACTATAAGGGGCTGGTGCATTTTATCCAAAGAATCATAATCTGGCTGCTCCATTTTCCAGCCTATTGTACCAAGATTGTCAATTAAATGTTCTTTGGTTGATGCCTTTGGAATTGCCACTATGTTGGGCTTTGATACAAGCCATTTCAATGCAATCTGCGCCTGCGTCTTGCTATATTTTCTTGCCAGTTCATCAAGTAATTTTATTCCAGGATTTGCCAGCCTGCCTTTCATAAGCGGCCTGTAAGCAATAAAAATCATGTCCTGCTTCCTGCACAACTCAAGTGTATCTTCATCCCTGCTCAAAAGGTTGTACTCATTCTGCAATGCTGCTATTTTTTGCTTCCCCAGATATTTCTGCGCCTCGTTCACTTGTTGCTTGCTGAAATTGCTTAGTCCGATATTTCTAATCAATTTTTGCTCCATTAAATGCTCAAAAGCGTTCATGGTCTGCTTCAAGTCCATATCTGTACCGGGCTTGTGCACTAGATAAAGGTCAACATAATCTGTCCTGAGGCGTTTAAGGCTTTGATTAAGAGAAGAAATAGCATCATCATAATTCAAATGTGTGTGCCAGAGCTTGCTTGTTATAAACAATTTCTTTCTGTCAAATGATTTTATTGCCTCTCCAACAATTTCCTCAGTTAATCCATTCCCATAAACCTCAGAAGTGTCAATGTGCGTAAAACCAAGCTCAATTGCTTCCTTTATTGTATCAATCGACTGTTGCTTGCTTGAAGCGTCTGCCTCAAATTTTCCGCCTATTCCCCAAGTACCCAGGCCAAGAACTGGCAGAGTGATTTTTCCAATTTTTTTATATTCCATTTTACTGTATAATTTTCGGAACTGGATTTGGAACTATAAACTTTCCTTTATAGCCTGACTGCTTGATCTTTGGGATCAAAATATCTTTTAGGTTCCACGACAAAAGAAGCGCATAATCCGGCTGCTCTAAAAACAATCTTGACTCGTCAGCAACAGGAATGTGCATTCCAGGCGTGAATTTTCCTATCTTCAAAGCGCTTGTCTCTGCAATAAATCCCATGATGTCTGGAGTTATATTGCAGTAATTCAGTAAAGTATTTCCCTTTGCAGGAGCACCAATTCCTGCGATTGACTTTTTTTTCTTCTTTAAATCTATTAAAATCTCTTGCAGCTTTAGCTTGTTTTCAAAGACTTTTTTCTCGTAATCAAAAAATGTTTCTTTTCTGTACAATCCCCCCCTTTCTTCCAATTTTTTTAATTCAGCAACATTTTTAGAAATATTGTAAGCGTTCTTATGGCACGCATAAACCCTTATTGATCCGCCGTGAGTTGAAATCCTTTCGGCATCAAAGACCTGCATGCCAAATTCCTCAAATAATTTCATCAACGGTTTTAATGAATAATATCTCAAATGCTCATGGTAAATGGAGTCATATTGCATATCTTTCACCATATTCAGCAAATAATGGGATTCTGTGACAAAAATCCCGTTATCCGCGAGCAGGTTTTTGACGCCCTTCATAAAAGAACCAAACTCTCTTATGTGTGCAAACACATTTGTTGCCGTTATTATCTTTGCCTTACCATGTTTTCTAATTATATTACCTGCTAGATTCTCACCAAAAAAATCCTTTATTGTTGGAATTCTTTTTTTTATTGCAATTTCAGCAACACTAGAAGGATCAACACCAAGAATCTTTACTCCATACTGCTTGTATTCTTCCAATAAAGTCCCGTCATTGGATCCGATGTCAACAGCCAAGTCGTTTTTTGCAAGATTGAATTTTTTAACAAGCAAATCAACCAGCTGCTTAAAATTTCTTTTCAGGCTCTCATTTGTTCCAGTATTGTAATGATACTCCTTGAACAAAATATTTGGATCAACAGCATAGCCGAGTTGCACGAGGCAGCAGTTCTCGCAGAAGTACACATCCAATGGATAAGAGATTTCCGGCTCGTTAAGCTGCTCTTTTGTAAGAAAAACATCCGGAACAGGCTGATGGCCTAAAGAAAGGAATTTGTACAATTTGCTTCCAGAACAAATTTGGCATTTCATTTTTTCATTAAATCTTTTTTGTACCATTCATAAGTTCTTTTTAGCCCTTCCCTTAAATCAATTTTCGGCTTGAATCCGAGTTTCTTTAATTTTGATATGTTGGGGCATCTTCTCTTCGCTGTGCCTTCTGCTTCCTTTTCAATCTTTGTCCTTGGATGAAAATCAGCGACATCAAAAAGCTCTTCTGCAAGCTTGCTTATCTTCATCTCTGCGTCATCCCTTCCAATGTGAATTATGCCTCCATTAGTCTTCTCGCTTTCCATGACGAGTTTAGTTGCAGCTACAGCATCATCAACATAGCAAAAGCTCCTTGTCTGCTCTCCGCCAAAAATTCTAAAGGGATTTTCTTTTTTCAATATTCTATCGATAAACTGCGGAATCACATGCTCGTAGCCCATTCTGGGGCCGTAAATGTTATGATACCTTATGATTGAAAATCTTTTGAAATTGCGAGCTTTGGCATAACTAAAGAACGCAACTTCTCCTAAAATCTTGCTCGCGCCATAAGACCATCTGACATTTTTAGGGTTTTCCACAACCAATGGAATGTCTTCAGGAGTAGGTATTTTGAATTTGTCCTCCATTATATTCAGTAGCCCGCTATAAGCCTCAGAGCTTGAGCTGAACATTATCTTGCCGTTTTTATTTTTTGCAGAAAACCATTCCAGCACATTTATTGTGCCCACAGCTCCGACTTTTATTACTTGGTCAGGTATTTTGTAGAAATTTCCTGTTCCGTTTATGGCTGCAAAATGATATACATGATCATAATTTTTATCTAACTTTTCGAAGTCTTTTTCCTGAGTAACGTCCAATTTTATGAGTTTTGCATTTTTTTCTTTGATTAAAGCATCAAAATCTTCGTCCTTTTTTCCTCTCTGGAAATTGTCAGCTACATGGACCTCAAAGCCATTAGAACTTAGGTGCTTTGCAAGATGAAAGCCAACAAATCCAGCTCCTCCGGTGATTAAAGCCTTCATTTTCTTATTTTAATCTCTGAGGCAGAATAGAATATTTTATTAAGGCCTGAGATGTTCCAGATGTCACATAAAAAAGCGTCTTTTTTTATGTTGGATTTAAGCACATTTTTGTCCATATCTCTGTAATAGTCATGGTTCATTGCAATAAAAACAACATCTGAGTCCTTTAAGACTTTCTCCAAAGACTCTGTCTTGACATATGGGTCATGGAGCATGACTTGTGCTCCTTCCGCAGCAAAAATCTTCCTTGCCTTGAATGACAGCGAGTTTCTTGTGTCATCGGAATTTTTTTTGAATGTCAATCCTAAAATTGCAACTTTTGCATTTTCCAGATTTTTGATTTCCTTTATTTTTTCAATGAGGTAGGCTGGCACTGATTCATTCATCTTCCAGCTGTTCATTATAAGCTCTGTGAAAGGTATTTTGTTTATCAGGAAAAACCCATCCTTGAACATGCATGGTCCTGCAGTAAATCCCGGCACTCTTAAGCCGCCTCTTTTGTAATCCTTGTTGACAAGACCTATGATTTCGTAAATATTTCTTTTATGAGCATCCGCAATCATCATAAATTCGTTGGCAATTGCAAAGTTTATGTAGCGATACATATTAGTGAACAATTTTGCAAGCTCTGCGCTCCTGGCATCGGTATGCAGTATTTTGTTTGTAAAAGTGCTGAAAACTGCTTCTGCCCTCTTCGCGCTTTCATTGTCGAGTGTTCCGATAATTGTTGGGATTTCTTTCAATTCTTCAAGGGAAAATCCCTGAGCTATCCTTTCAGGGCAGAACGCCAAAAAGAAATCTCTGCCGATCTTGAACTTGGTATTTTTTTCTATAAACCTCTTGATGTACTCTGTGGTGCCAGGGGTAACTGTACTTCTCAATATAAGAGTCTGGTTTTTCTTCAAGTATGGTGCTATGTCGCTGAGCGCTTTTTCTATCTGAGAAAATACTGGATTGACATGCTCGTCAACCGGGGTGCCAAGGGTGAACACAATAACATCGCTCTGCCCTACTGCATGCTTTGCGTCTGTTGTGACCGTAAAAAAATTGTTTATGTGTTTTTTTAGCAGTTTGTTCGCTCCTTCCTCGTAAAATGGCATGATTCCCTTGCTTAGCGATTCGACTCTTTCCTCATTGACATCTACGCCAATTACCTTCTGGCCGTGCTCTGCGAAAAATAAAGCCAGCGGCAATCCAACTCTTCCAACCCCAAAAATTGAGATGTTCATGCTATTGAGATACTACATGAGCAATTAAAAAGTTTTCTATTAGTACATCACTTTGTGATGTCCTGAAATTACTTTACACTTTTCATATCTCTTCTATAAACATCATAAGGAGTCAAATAATTCAAACTCATGTGTGGTCTTCTAAAATTATAATAGTTAAGAAATTTCTTCAGG
>JAHFQL010000076.1 GCA_023259315.1 Candidatus Woesearchaeota archaeon
GCAACAAATTTATACCTCTTTTCCAATCTACGCTCATGTGGGCACTTCCCCACCCTCACGATTTTCTCATTCAAAAAATCGTGTGGGGAAACCCACTAATATAACTTTTCAATAACGCCGAAAAAGAGAGACTGTTACCTTAACTCAATATTCTGATAGTATGTTATCTGCGGACATTTTGCAACGTCTCTGCCAAAAATCTTTTAAATAAGTCTTAATTTTAAAGATTTAATCTTGGAGACAGTTGCTTCATCAAATTTCAAAGGCTTGTTTAAGCAATGAAGATGTTTCCAAGAGCTTCTTTTCCATAAAACTTTTCTTGAGATGTTTATGCAGCATGAATAAGTTGGCAAATCTATTAGCACTTTCCAGATTTGCAAAATTATTTCTGAATTTACCGAGATAGAAATCAATCTCGGAGTTAAGACTTTCGGCTGGATTATTTGTAATCCAGTAAAAATTATTTTTGTATATGAAACCTTTTCCATTTATCCCGGCAATAACACTCTTGCACTTTCTTCCCAAAAATTTTGTTGCTCTGTCATAAGCAGGAAGCCCATCTCTGACGAGAATATAAACTTTCCTCTTCATTCAGAATTAAAGAAAGGCGCATTAAATAGAATAATAAAAGACGCAGGTTTGACACTGGAAGAATTTGAGAAGTTGAAGTGATTTAAATTAAAAATTTTTCAATTCAGTAGCAACCAACCCACTAATATCAATCCTTGCAACAGGATTTAGAATTGTATTTGTCGAAACAACTTTTATTTTTTCTTTCTTTAATTTTTTCAATGCGTCATCAACAAAAATTCCATGAACGCAAATGCAATAAATGTTTTTTGCGCCTAATTTCCTGAGCAATTTTGCCGCTTCGATTATGGTATGGCCAGTGCTCACAATATCATCCACTATAACAACATTCTTATTGCCTAAATAAATTTTTTTGTTGAGTTTTACCTCGACATGATACGAAGAATACCTTTTTTTCTTCAAAATTCTTGACTCTGCGCCAATCATTTCCGCAACGTTTCTTGCCCATCTGTAACTTTCTTCATCAGGACCTATAATCACTGGATTTTTCAAATGTTTTTCAATATATTCGGCAATCAAAATATTTGTAGTGATTTTTTTTGCAGATATCTTGAATATCTGGCCCAGACTGAATCTTCTGTGCAAGTGCGGATCGACAATATATACAGAATCAATATATTTACCAATCAATTTCGCGATTATTCCCTGGCTGGCTGACTCTCCCTTATGGAATCTTTTGTCCTGCCTTAAATAAGGGAAATAAAGCGCGACTAATTCAATTTTTTTTGCTCCCAATTCACGAGCAGTCTGCGCTGCAAGGACAACTTCAATAATACAGTCGCTTATGTTCTTGTAAAAAGACTGCACCAAAACAACAGCTTGTCCCTTTAAATCACTGTTAAACCGTATAAGCAATTCGTCATCGGGAAATTTTTCAACAAATAATTCTGAGTGCCTTGCCTTTAGTTTTTTTGCTATAGAATAGCCTAAATGACTTCCATGAGAGCAACTTACAATCAGCATAAAACCTCTTTAAAATTACTTTTTAGAATTCGTTTATAAATTTTTGCAAAATGCTGCTCAATTCAACTGCTATCGATAGGGCTCCATTCTCTGAAGCCCTTTTATTATGAGAAAATCCAACAACCAATATATCATTATTTTTAAATTCAAAAATTTTTTCTAATTCTTTATACCTATGCTTGCTGTCTGATTCTGGCACATATAATTTATTCTCGAACTTTAATATCACTGCCCCGTCAGCGCCATTTTTTACAGCAGTATCCCTTAGCTTGTACAAGTTCCTCAGATTTTGTACATCTCTTACCCTTACGCCAATTTTTATATGACCAGGATAAATTTTTTTAATTATCAATTTTTTTGGTTCACTAATATAATAGTGTATCTTTTCCAGTAATCTTTTTCCTTCCCTACTCAGGAAATGCCCTTTTTTTGTTGCGTCAAGTAATTTTCTTGACTTTAAGATGTCTAATATTGTCCGCATTGTGCCTTCGCCAAGCTCTAAATCTTTTGCGAGTTCCTGCCTGCTTGTATCCCTGCCAAGCCTTAAAAAGCACCTTAGAATGTCCATTTTTGAGTAATTTGGCTGGTTGCCGACCATCTTATGTAATGTAAAAGCCCGATTTATATAATTTTTGTAATTTTTCATTTGATTAAAGATTTGAATTCTATAAAAATGTCAACACTCTAAAATGATAACAAAATCAAAAGATTTAAAAATCAACTCCTTATCCTTAAATCCATGAACTTATGGATTACTACAAAGGATCTTGAGGATTTTATCGGGCAAAATGAAAACCTTGAATTGCTTGAAGATAGCCTATCTGATACTGCAAAGAAATATTTAGCATTGAAACAGCGAAAGAGAAAATTAAATTTTGGTGAAAAAATAACGCCTGAAGCACTAGATGTTATAGTTCCCAAAGTAATTGAAGAAACTGGAAAGTTCTTAGAAGTTTCCGAATTGCCGAGTATCGATTTTGAATTGCTTACAGCTTGGGATGTAGTCAAAGTACAGGGCAGCAGAATCTTAGGTAATGTAATTGGAATTGAAGCCAGCTTAGTATTATTTAGAGGATTTGAGGATATAACTGGCTACTTTACAAGGAAATATCCATGGGTCCCAGTATCTAAAATAGTTTCTCAAATAAATTTCACTAATTTAGAATATATTGCTGGAGGCTTAGTTATTTATTATGGTATTCGTGTTTTGCATAGATATTCCACTGGAGGAATTGAGTCCCTAATCAGTTCCCATTTACATTCAGAAGACAAAAAAATTCGTTTGGGTATAGATAATAGTGTGTCTGTCGTTGCAGATATTGCTCATGAATATACACATGTTATTCAACTCCTTAAAAATCTTGGATTAGAAATCAGAGGTGCAATTAAGGAAGGTCATGCAAGAGGCGTCGAAAGAGGCATCGCAAAGATCTTTGCAGAACAATATGATAACCCAGCCTATAATTATAGTTCAACAGAAAGAACAGCAAGGGAATTAAAAGATGCTTATCTATTTATCTGTAAAAAAAATCATAGAAGTCCAAGAGAATCGATAAGAAAATTAGATGTGCCAAACAAAAGAACTCTTGTCCATATTTTTTTAGGAATACCTTCCTTGAGTCATCATTACAGTATCGGGACTGCAGCTTTTTGCATTGCCGAAGCACAGCATGGTGCCAGAGTTTACCGAGACGTACTAAGAAATGATTACTCTGCTTTACAACGCTAGAATTATTAGCTGAAGTTAGTGCCATTTTGTTACTATTATAAAATAGCAAAAGATTTAAATACTAGTAGTATTTTCGACTAGGTAAGGTGGTTAAAATAAGAATAAAGCCAATAGTGCTAAGTTTAATCATGTTCATATTTTTGATGAGTATAGCACACGCTGCAGGAAACAAGCTTAATTTTTCTAGGGTAGATGTTAAGGTAGGCGCTAGGAATTCCAATAATTTATTTGATGGCGACACGATAAGGGAGGACGCAAAACCCGGAGACAAGCTCGAATTCAGGGTGGAGATGAAAAACACCTACACAAGCGTTGAAAACCTAAAGATCAGAAATGTAAAAGTCAATGTAAAGATTGAAGGAATTGACAATGGCGATGATTTGGAAGACGAGTCAAATGAGTTTGACTTGAGCACAGGCAGCACAAAAAGGGTAACTATAAAGTTTCAAGTTCCTGAAGAAGTTGATGAAGACTCTTTTGATGTAATTATAACTGCTGATGGCGATGACAAGAATGGCACAAGCCACTCAGCTGAGATGAGGTTAAATTTGCAAATTAACAAAGAAAGCCACAAGATAAAAATAACAAGGGACACGTTAAGCCCTGCTGAAGTCTCCTGCAACAGGAAAAATATGCAGATGGCTGTTACTTTGCTTAACATAGGGACTGAAGATGAAGATAATGTTAATCTAGAAATTTCAAATTCTGATTTAGGGATAGATATCAAAGAAGATTTGGGCGAGCTAAAAGCACAGCCTAATGAGCCTGAAAGCAGGTTCTCAAAAGTTTACAGATTCAATGTGCCATCTGATGCAGAAGCAGGAAGTTACCCTATTACACTGAAGGTCCTATATAATAATGATAGAAAGTTATCAGAAGACACTCAGACATTGACTGTGAGTGATTGCTCGCAGCCAAAGCAGGAAAACAAAACGCAAAATGTTGATTTAAGCACTCAGCCAAGCACCACAACTGACAAGACAACCGTTGTTGTGCAGGAAGTGCCTCCTGATACCGTTGTCTCAACTGAAGGATTTTTTAAGAGCAATGGATTTGTAATAGCAATTGTAATAGCTGAAATAATCGCCGTAATAGTGGGAATTGTATTGCTCATAAGTTTGTTTGGGAGATAAAATGCAGCAGGAAAAACAGTTTTTATTGGATTTGAAAAAGCATTTCAGGCTTAATATTTACGAGGTCAAGATATGGACTTCATTGCTCAGCAGGGGCATTGCCTCAGCTGGCGAGCTTGCTGACATTTCTGGCGTGCCAAGAAGCAGGTGCTATGATGTTCTTGAGTCGCTGGAAAAAAAAGGATTTATCATAATGAAAATTGGCAAGCCCATAAAATATCTTGCTGTTAAGCCGGAAATCATTCTTGAAAGGGTCAAGAGTAACATCAGAGAAGAAGCTAATAATTTAGCAACTCAAATGGAAAATATTAAAGAGACTGAAGAGTTCAAGGAACTTGAGTTATTGCATAAAACAGGCGTGCAACATGTTGACGTTTCCAGCATATCAAAATCAATTATCGGAAGAACAACCATAAACAGGTTTGTAAAAGACATGATACCCAAGGCAAGGACTAATATTGTTGTGGTGGCATCAAGCCAGCATCTTGAAAGGATTGCCAAATTGCTGAAAAATTTCATGCCTGTCTTTGCCAAAAAAGGTCTAAAAGCAAGATTATACAGCCCTTACAACAAATCAGTCCTGAAGAAATTGCAGAATACCGAGCATTTTGAATACAATCCAAGCACAACTTTTGTTACAATTGACGGAAGAGAAATGCTATTTATGGTTTCCAATGATTCAGTTGCGCCAGATTATGAAGTTGCAGTCTGGATAGACAGCCCTTTCTTCGTGAATGCAGTTAATGTTTTGTTTGAAGGAAGTTTGAAGTAAAATGAGTCAAATGCAATTAAACGAACCTACTCTTGAATATTTTTATGGAAGAAATGTAGATAAAATGCCAGAGCTTATCACAAAGGGCATGATTCCCTTGTCTGCAGCTGGTTTAATGATGCGAAGATTGCAGTCGCAATACGGATCTGAACCTGTAAGAAATTCTTTGATGCATAATTATTTTTATACGGGTGATGGCCTTGTTTATCATCCTGATGGAAGAATAAAAGTTGTTCCTGATGCAAGGCCTCTGAGAGAAATAAATCCGAAAAGCCAATTAGTTAATGGTGATTTAGTCCTGCCAGACGGCATGTATGAAATGCTTGAGGGCCAGGAATTTACAAGAAAATACATTCAAAAATATGTTGGAGAGGCGCTTACAAGCAAGGAAGCCAAGTCAAATCCTTTGTGGCAGGCATTGGCAAGAGATCCAAAATTATTGAATGAATATGTTGATTTAATCTTTGCGCAGGCAAAACAACAGTTTAATCATGATAAAAACATGGGAGTTTATGTAAGAGATGCTTCTGATGTTTCTAAGGACTCAGCTACTTTGCGGTCTTGGTTTGTCGCCAGGCTTGTGAGCATGTCCAATGCCGGTGGCAGGGGCTGCCTGGACCTTGGCTATGGCCGTCTCGTCGGGGTAGCGCCGGAGGCGCACAGCGAAAAAACAGTTTCTACAATACCATTAGAACAGAGAATTTAGAAATAATTCTATATGAAACCAATAACTTTGGAAACAAAAATCAGGTTTTCAACATTTAGTAAGTCTAATCCTGATGGACAGAATGTGGATGTTGA
>JAHFQL010000077.1 GCA_023259315.1 Candidatus Woesearchaeota archaeon
AACTGTCTCCAAGATTAAATCTTTAAAATTAAGACTTATTTAAAAGATTTTTGGCAGAGACGTTGCAAAATGTCCGCAGATAACATACTATCAGAATATTGAGTTAAGGTAACAGTCTCTACAACAGGATTCCAAGATTGCTTTGGAATCATGCAGCTGCTGGCAGTATGTGTATGATTATTTAAGCGATGCCGGCTACAAAGAGCTTGTGCTGGCAAACCCTTCAAGGGTTCGGCTGATAGCCGAGTCAAGAAAGAAAACTGACAAGCATGATGCAAAAATCCTGGCAGATTTGCTCAGGATGAATATGCTGCCTGAAAGTTACGCACCGCCGTTAGATGTCAGGTATGAAAGGCAGATAACAAGGCACAGGCTTTCATTGAGTATTGAATGAAATTCGGAATCAACAAAAAGAGTTATAATAGATATTATACTTGAAATGAATATACTAACGATTGAAAAAATATAATTTTCCTAAAAATTTTGTAGATATCCATACTAATTACACTTAAATTCAAATTATAAAAACCTTCTCATATTCCACCCCCACTTTTTAGAATTTAACCGCCGTAAGTTGCAACCAATATCTTACCGGCAAGTATGTTAAATGCCAGCATTACAACTCCTGATATAAAAACATAAAGCAAGGTGCTTCTAATTAAATTATTGCCTAACTGGAACCTTTCATTAAGTTTGTCAGAGCCGTTCTCAATGCCATTTGCAATAATAGTCAATATAAATGTTATTTGCACAACATAAATCCCCACTATAATCTGGAAATAATATGTCGGGACGCCGTTGCCAAATATATCCAATATTTGTGTCGGTGTTCCAGACTCTAAACCACCAGCCGACTTGATTGTGGTTTCAAGCTGGCCACTTAATTTGCCTAAAATTGCAGTTATCATTGATGTTATGCCTATAACAATTCCCGCAATTGCCGGCGTTAAAAATTTTATTTGTGAGTGCATGGAGGAGATTATGTCTGCCATCAAATCCTTCAGCCTTTCATTGACCTTGTGTATTTCTTTTATGTAGCGGGCAACATTTGTCAAAGCTTGCGCTGCAATCAACGGCCCTTTTTTTATCGCTTGAGTAAGAACCTTCATAGAGCTCTCAATCAAATTGCTTGGAAATGAAACTAAGGCGCCATGCATTGGATCAAATATTGCCTTTTCGATGCTCATTCCAAGCCTTCTTATGTTCAGGCTTACCAGTTGGAAAAAACTTCCTGATATTGTACCTTCCATCAGGCTTGCGACTTTACCTACTGCGATTTCAACGGGAAGATTGTCTCCCAGCCTGTTTCCAAGCTGGAACAAAGCTGCCGCAAATTCCAATTCAAGCTGTTTTGCTTTTTCTCTTATCTTGATAATGTTTTTGGATTTTAGCCTAAAGTATAATCCAATTGCAGTTCCAGCACTCAAAGGTATGAATAGGCTGGCAAGAGCAGCTCCTAATCCGTATGGTCCAGACTCAATTCCTGTTTTTGGGTTTGTCCTATACTCAAAAAAACAATATTTCTGCTTGCAAGGCGTAGTCAGATCTTCACCGCCAAAGCCAAAATCCGGAATATTAAGTGCGTGCATTATTAAAGGGCTTAAACCAAAAAACAGAAATAAAATGCCGACAAAAATGCTTATTATCAATGGTGTGATTTGCAATTCTTTATTTCCAAATTTTATCAATAAGTTCTTGTATTTTTTCAGCTCAGGATTTTCTTCTGACACATCTGTGTCACCATAGCCTGTAGGCCTTCTTGAAAGAATATTTTTTCCAAGATAATAAACCACAACAGTCAATATGACATTGTATATGACAGCGAGATGATACCACCTTATATTCTCCATGAAACTTACCACTAATGGCAATATCACAAGCCCAAGTATCGGCAAAATTATTCCAAGCATGTGGAGCATTGTTATAGGATTCTGCAGATTATGCGCATAGTGGAGCATTTTTTCATATGTCTCGTCAAGAATAACGTCCAAGGATTTGTCCAAGGCATTTAGCCTTCTGGTTTCATCGCCTTCATACAAGGAACTTTCAATCAGATGAAATGATTCTATAAATTCAATGTTCCACTTTTTCCATGTCTCGAGGTATACATCAAGAGACTCTTTTACAGAAGGATATTTTTCAGTCTCTAAATCCCAAAGAATTTTTTTTAAATCTAATGACAAGGGAGGAGCAAGATGCTGGCTTGCAAATTCAATTGCTTTTTCAAGATTGGAGGTGTGCCTCATATAAGTGACAGTGTAAAAAATGCACAACACCATCTGATTTGATGCTTTCAGGCGCCAGTTATTTGCAATAAATTCAGGTGTCCTTCCCAAAGGCCTTACCATCAGGACAGCGCCAATGATAAACAATGCAACAAAAAACATTGACTGGAAAATAGCGAATGCAAATAATGCTCCAAATAATGCAGCAATCAAAGGCATGGCAAAAGAAAATGACAAAGCGCCAGCCGGAGTTATCTCAAGATGAATTATGTTAATCGCTTCCTGCATTTCTACTGCTCTTTTTGCATCAGGTTTTATTTTTAACAGCTTTTCGCTTAAATTACATAGTCTCTCGTACAAAGACATGTGCTTAGGCAAGAATTCCGCCTTGAATTCCTTGTACTCTATTGTTGTCGGCTTGTAAGGAACATCCTCGATTTTTGTACCTAGTTCTTTCTCTAAATGCTTCTTGTAAATTTCCATCAATGAAAGTAACTTTTCCTTATCTATTTCTGTTGGCATTTTTAAAATTATATTTTCTTGTTTATTTTATTGATAGTTTACAGTTATAATCTTCTGTGAAAATCCATTTTCTTGACATGCCTCTTGAGCCATTCATTCCACTCGAAAAATATTCTTTTTGAGTCCAGATTTCCTATTTCTTCCCTCACATTCTCGGATATCCTGTGGAATTGGTCATTGCTTTGGATAACAAATTCTGCCTCAAGAAGGTCTGGATTGTTTGTTTTGTCTGCAAAGTTGACAAGAGTTTCCTTTATTTTTGCCCTTAAAGTTATGTTGTCCCATACGGCATCCCAGTTGCTAGCCCATTCCTTGACATTGCCGGCAATTGCTTTCAGGATTTCCGAATCGCCATTGATCAGTTCATCGCTTGTTTCAAGCTCGTCTTTTTTTGAATTATATTTCATCAAGTCCACAAATCCATTTTCTGTCAATGGGTCTTGTTCCCAATGTTTTCTGACTTCTGTTATTTGTGTTACTCGTCGCCATCTATGCAAGCCGTCTGCGCTTCTGATTGGATTGGCGACAACAATCACATCTGTTGCCTTGAAGCTTGTTCTTGGAACCTGAAGATCATTTACTACCCTGTCAAATACCCCATATGGTGAATCGCCATGAATCGTGCCTGCAACAACATTGGCCAAAGCGCCAATTCTCATGGCTTCGTACAGGGCAAGAGCTTCCTTGCTCCTTATCTCTCCAATAATCAAAGCAGAATCACCCATTCTTAGTGTTGTCCTTACGCCTTCATCAGCTGGCACTTCTGAAGTGCCTTTTGTTAGGGCAGCTGCGACTTTCATTGATTGGATGTTGTAACCGAGTTTTCTTAACGAGTTTGTTGGCAGTTCCAAAGTGTCCTCAATTGTTATTACACGATATTTTCTCATAAGCTCGACTAATACAGCGCCGAGCAAGCTAGTTTTACCAGCGCTTCTGGTGCCTGCTATCAGCATTGATCTGGAGCCATCAATCAAAAAGCTTAGGATGCCTGCTGCCAAAGGGTTAATCATCTTGTTTTTTATGTACAAAGGCAGTGTCCATGGTTTATCGCGATGCCTTCTGAAAGCAAATGCCAAGCCAGTTGGATTTAATGGCGCTGATACAACTGCAATCCTGGCATTGGCTCCAGGTATGCTAAGTTCCGTGTCCAAAATCGGGTTTGCTTCATCCAATGGCCTACCGGAAATCAATCTTAATTTTGATGCCCATGACTCTGCTTCAGGCGCTGTTGGTATTATATTGGTCTTGCAGTCAGCATAGTCCTCATGCACTATGAATATTGGAGTTTCCCCCATTGGCGAGTTCACTGTTATGTCCTGCACTTTCTCATCCTGCAACAGAACTTCTATCAAGCCAAAGCCAACGGTGTACCTTACCAATATTTTGGTCATCTCGTCAATTTCATCCGATGCCAATTTCAAGTTTCTATAATTTACAAGCTCTTCAATCATGTCAGAGCCGATGTTGTAGAAAACCTGCCTCATCCTCTCTGGGTCAATAAATTCTTGTCTGGTTGGCTTGTGCTCTGCCATTATTTTCCTTGCAGTGTCAAGTATCTCGTATTTTTCCTCGCTAAGCCTGAATTCCGGCGGTATCAAATGATAAAGGTATTGCACATTGTCAGGCAACTGAAAGATTGTTACTTGCGTGTTCTTGTCAACATCATAGTTGTTTATCTCTTCTCCGTCAGGAGGCAGGCTTGCCATTAACTTTGTGAACATGAAATCAGGCCTTATGTCAGGAGAGAACAGCCTTCTGTAAACAGAGCGTTCATCTATTTTATAGCCCGACAGGTAAGTTTTTGCTGATGATATTATTTTAGTTTTTTCAAATAACGACATTAAATACTGGAGTATTGCCAAATATTTTTTCGCGCATTGCACATAGTTTTGATCAATTGCCCTGTCAATTTTTATTCTCTCGTCCCTTGCAGCTCTTTTTAGTTCAACATAAGCCCCGATAGGATCTCTTTTCAGCAAATTAGAAGTGATGGTTTGTAAGTTTGCATACCACTGTGCAGCCCATCTGGTGCATTTCGGGTCCGACAGAATATTTTCATAACCTAGTAAGTCACGATTCTTTGCAAGCTGCGAGTAAAGCTTTGCTATTTCTTGCATCATTGAGGTTTGCTCGTAATCGTACTCATAATTCCTCTTTTGCGTGTAGATTATTTTTGTGACAACCCCGGCCTCTGCCATAATATCTACTGTACTTGACATGCACACAGGGTCATCTTCCAATGAAGGAATGTGCGGGTACTGCTCCAAGTCTATCAAAAGAATTATCTCTTCTCCTTCCCTCAGTATATCATAAGTAAAGGGCTTTTTTGTTTCCCCAAATAATGCCATTTTTCAACCTCTTTTTTGAACTGCTATTTTTTATTTGATTTTAACATCTCCAATGCAACTTCTATCAAATGAGACTTATTCCTGTACTTTTTATTCTCGGAAACTTCTTTCTCAATCCAACTGAGCAAATCCTCATCAATTGTTGCGCTAATTGGCTTTTTCATCCAGCACCAATATATTAGATTATAATATTTTATATTATTAAATATATTTTATATTAGTTTATAATATAACGTATATTTAAAGATTACGGTTTTGGCGATAGCAAATACGGAACCTATGGATTAATAGATTTAAGTGAAGAAAAATCCCTTATTCCGATTTTAAAGCAGGACAAAAAGCGCGTGAGAAAAAATTTGGGTGCAAAAGCACGGCATAAAAAAATCTGGAATGGAAATCCTCAGCGAATGTACAAAGATATTCGCGGAACTGGAGAAGTTTTGTATGGCGCTGCCACAAGATGTGGCTTAATCCACACGAATAGCAGAAGAGACGAGAACAGAGCAAAGGATGGATTACTCATAGGACTGCGCCAAAATCTTTTCGCTTACCTAAGGCTTAAAGCCTTAATCGGAATTATTCGAAAAACTCCTGATAACCTAAAGATATTTAAATCATACTTTTATTCTAAAAAGATATGCCTCCGTAGCTTAGCAGGTTTTTTTGAAAAAAAATGTTTTCAAAAACTGTTCAAAGCACGTGACTGTTATCTCTGATAGAGATCACGGGATCACCAGTTCGAGAAAGCTATTGAAAAAGTAACTTCGACTATCTGGTCGGAGGCGTAATGGGG
>JAHFQL010000078.1 GCA_023259315.1 Candidatus Woesearchaeota archaeon
ATTTTTGATGAAACTTTTTTCGCAAAAAAGTTTCTCGGAGTCAACTGACGAAACGGTTGTTAATAATCAGGGAAATGCTCGAATTTGTGCCTTGCCTCGATAAACCTTATTGTCTTTGTTTTTGCGCGCATCACAATTGAATGCGTTTTTGCGCCGTCGCTCAGGAAACTTACTCCTTTGAGTATTGTTCCGTCTGTAACGCCAGTTGCTGCAAACATTGCTTCATTGCTGCGCACAAGGTCATCCATAGTCAATTTTTTATTCAAATCATGAATGCCCATTTTTTTTGCCCTTGCTTTTTCTTCCTCATTCCTGAATTTAAGCCTGCCTTGTATTTCGCCGCCAAGGCATTTCAATGCAACAGCTGCAATTACCCCTTCCGGAGCTCCGCCAATTCCCATTAAAATATCCACGCCAGAATCTTCAATTGCAGGCGCTAAAGCTCCTGCTATGTCACCATCTCTTATCAGCCTTATTCTGGAGCCGCATTTTCTTACCTTTTCAATAATTTCCTTATGCCTGTCCCTGTCCAAAATTATTACAGTGACTTCGTCAATTGGCTTGTCAAGTTTTTTAGCAACAGCGTGCAAATTTTCTTCAACAGAAGCATCAAGGTCAACAGCGCCAACGCATTTTGGGCCGACTGCAATCTTGTCCATGTAAGTGTCTGGCGCATTAAGCAAGCAGCCAGCAGGAGCTGCTGCAAAAACAGACATTGCATTTGGATCGCCTCTTGCTGTTATAGTTGTTCCTTCCAAAGGATCGACTGCAATGTCAAGCTTCATATTTCTGCCAGAACCAACTTTCTCGCCAATGAAAAGCATGGGAGCTTCATCTCTCTCGCCTTCGCCAATAACAATTGTGCCATCCATATCAATTACGCTGAATGCTTTTCTCATTGCTTCAACAGCTGCCTGGTCTGCTGCCTTCTCATTGCCTTTCCCCATCCAAAAGGCCGAGTTTATTGCAGCAGCCTCTGTTGCCCTTACAAAATCCAGCGCTAAATTTCTGTCCATCAAACCCCCAATAGATGTTTTTGCACCTTATATTTAAACTTTTCTGTTCATCATACTTCATCATACGAAAAACGAAACCTTTATAAATAACCTCAAAATTAACAAAATCTATGGTGGGTGGGGTTAATGAAGGAGCGCATTACTATAACTCTTGACAAATATTTAATAGACCAGATAGACAAAAGAATTGATGGAATTGACATCAAGAACAGGTCACAGGAGATAGAATTCTTGCTTGCCGAATCACTTGGCACTAACATTCCAAGCAAAGCAGTCCTTCTGGTTGGCGGGCGAGGGACAAGATTGAAACCATTGACAGACACAATTCCAAAAGCGCTTCTTAAAGTTCATGACAAGACAATAATTGAGCATCTGTTTGATTTGCTCAGGAAATATGGAATAAGGGATGTTGTTTTATGCACGGGCTACTTGAAAGATAAGATAAAAGATTATTTTGGTGATGGAAGCAAGATCGGAGTTAACATAACATATGTTGAAGAAAATTCGCCTTTAGGAACAGCCGGACCTTTAAGATTGGCAAGAAAATATCTTAAGGACAGCTTTATTGTATCAAATGGGGATGAGCTGAAAAATATTAATATTCCGAGAATGTTCAGGCTGCACAAAAGAAAAAATGCATTGGCAACAATTGCCCTGACAACTGTTGACGACCCTTCACATTACGGAGTTGCAAGGCTGGATGGCTCAAGGATTGTTGAATTTGTGGAAAAGCCAGTCAAAGCGCCGTCAAACTTGATTAATGCAGGCTTTTATATTCTTGAGCCAGAGGTTATTGACATGATTCCTGACGGGTTTTCAATGCTTGAAAAAGATGTTTTTCCAAAGCTTGCGCAATTAGGAAGATTAAGGGGCTTTCCATTTGCAGGGCAGTGGTTTGATATTGGCAACATTGAAAGATATAAAATAGCACAAAAGAAATGGGAAGGGATAACTCCTTTTGAAGAAGACGAGATGGATTTGGGTTAATTGTGATGTTGAACTAATCTAGTTGTTGCTTCTATATACTCAGGAACTACTTTAAAAATATTTCTTAAGGATTGCGGCACATTCTTTCCTTGCAAGACTTTAACATCCGCATTTCCTTGCGCAGCGCCAATAATAATGTAAACCTGTTCTTGCCCATTAATGTGAAATACGGCAACGCCGCCATCAATTTTTACCCTTTCTGTTGTCCCGGTTTTATTGTAAACAACCCTAACATATTTAGGAAGTTCGCTATCACTTTCAATAATTCGTAATGGTTTTTTATGATATTCATCAGGCTTGCGCCATTTCAATAATCTTTTAAGCTCGCCAGAGCATGGAAATTCATTTTTCCAAAGTGCCAGCCAAAATCTGGCATAATCTTCTGCTGAAATCTTGTCTGAATAAGCGCTGCCATTTTCAGGAATATAATCGACAATCGAAGTGCTGCGAAAAATATGCCCGTATTTTTCATGAAGCACTCTATTGACAGCTGATGGACCACCAATCCTTTTGGTTACACGATTAGCTGCCCTGATGCTTTCTTGCCAATCTCTGCCAATTGTTTGAAGACTCAATTCCAAGTCCCTTTTGATTTCAGATGGATTATGAGTACACATTTGAGGACTAGTTTGGTCAAAATAAACCATAGCACCCAAAGCCTTTGACGTGCTCGCAGCATCTATCTGTGCAGAAGCATTAATCCTTACCAATTCAGCATCGTTATTTACATCATAAATCAAAATAGATATGTCATCTTGTGGTGAAATATTTCCTGCTGCCACTTCCTTCCCAATCTTATCTTTTATTAATCCCTCTAGGCCTTTTTCAATAGCCAATGGTGAAGGTGCATTTCTTACATCTGTTTTATTAGGATGGCGTCTTTGGGCATTTTGCTGTCCGTCAGCACTACCTGTATAACCTAATAATATTGAATCCCCCAAAGCTGTTGCTAAAACAATTTTTAGAAAATCTCTTCGTGAAACTTCCATTTTTTGCAAACCTTGAAACTTCAAACATATAAACTTTTCTTTTTGCAAAGGAATAGAAAAATAATTAAATAAAGATGAATTAAAATTTTTTATGCTGTCAGAAATCTTCAAAGCCTATGATGTCAGGGGAATTTACGGGAAAAATTTAAGTGAGGACATCGCCTATAAAATTGGAAGGGCTTTTGTCTATTTTCTCAATAGCAAAGACATGATTGTCGGCACTGACATGAGGATATCCTCTCCAAAGCTGAGCAAGGCTTTTATGAAAGGGGTTACAGAGCAAGGCGCTGACGCAATTTTTATAGGCCAGGTTTGCACTGACGCTGTTTACTTTGCATCTGGATTTTTGAACAAGCCAGCTGTTATGTTTACTGCTTCCCACAATCCAAGGCAATACAATGGAATAAAATTCTGCAAGGCTGATGCGATCCCAATTAATGAGAATACCGGATTAGGAGCAATTAGATTGATAATAGAAA
Source organism: Candidatus Woesearchaeota archaeon (assembly GCA_023259315.1). The sequence goes on from JAHFQL010000078.1 coordinate 3,472, forward strand.
AAAACCAGTACGCAAAAATAAGAATAAAAAAACATGGGAAAATTGTCAACAAAAATATTTTGAAGGATTACTTCAAGCACGTCAAAAAATTCATTGATGTCAAAAAATTAAAAAAACTAAAAATCGCGGTTGATGCAGGCAATGGCATGGCTGGAAAGATTGTCCCATTAGTTTACAAGAGTCTGCCGGTAAAGATTGTTCCGCTTTATTTCAAGCTTGACGGCAATTTTCCAAATCATCCGGCAGACCCGTCAAAATATGAAAATTTAGTTGAGCTGCAAAAAACCGTAAAGGAAAAAAAATGTGATTTTGGAATTGGTTTCGATGGGGATGCTGACAGGATTTTTTTTATTGATGAAAATGGGCGAATAATAAACAGCTCCTCGATTTCAGCCCTGATAATAAAGAATATTTCAATAAAATCTAAAAATAAAAAACAAAAAATAATTTATAATTTAGTTTGCAGCCATATTGTTCCTGAGACAATAAAAAAATATAATGGAATTCCAATTATAGAAAGAGTCGGCCATTCTTTTATCAAAGATACGATGAGAAAAACAAAAGCGCTCTTTGCATGCGAGCATTCTGCACATTATTATTACAGGGATAATTACAGAGCTGATTCTGGGATGATAACAAGCTTAATTGTGGCAGAAATTATATCAAAGGAAAACAAAAAATTGTCAGAATTGCTGAAAGAATTTAAAAAATATTATAATATTGAAGAGACAAATGTCGAAGTTTTGGATAAAGAAGCAAAGTTAAGGGAAATTGAGTCAATCTACAAAAAACAAAAACCAAAAAAAATATCAAAGCTTGATGGTGTAACGATAGAATTTGATGACTGGTGGTTTAACATAAGGCCAAGCAACACAGAACCATTGTTAAGGTTAAATTTAGAGGCGGATTCTGAAAATTTGATGAGAGAGAAAAAAGAAGAAGTGGTTAATATCATGGAGAGCCATTAAAAAATATTTTATGATTTTAATTATACCTATAATTGCTGTAACTACTATTTGCGAGAATAATGCCAGCATGTTTGACGATTGGCCCAAATCCAAATGCAAAATCACTATCTTTAGTTTTTATCATTTCACTTAAACTCAAATGTGTTTTTTTTCCCTCTAGCGTTTTGCTTGACATGTAAGCTCTTACTTCAGCTGGGTCTTTTATATACGCCAGCCATACGTGAGTAGTTGATGGAACTCCATCAATGTCCTTTTTGACTTCAGCAACTTTCCATCTTGTCTCATTAAGTGCTTTGATAATTATTTTATAAGAAACTCTGTCTTCTTCCATAATCTCTCTGCCTAAACCTTCGTTTGGTGGTTCGCCAACCCCAAGAGAACCTCCATAAAGAGATAAGGTGTTAGCGTATCTAGCAATCGGATAAGTGGATGGCTTTTTTTCAAAAGAGAAATATAATTCTCCTGTTTCAGGATGGTTAAAAGCTATGATTGCATGCACACCATCCAGGGAGTCAGGAATCTCGCGTTTCTCATACCCCGGAACAGATTTTTTTGCGGATTCTTCCTCGCCGCTTGCAGTATAGAGCGTGCGTTTTGCAAGAATTGAGCTTAATATTTCATTTGAATCAATTCCATGTTCGCTTCCAAAAGCTTCAGCATCTGCCAAAACTTTTTCCAAGCCTCCAGATATTTTTGCAGAAGGTTTTGAAGTAGTTTCTTTTGATTCTTTTTTATATTCAGCTGATTTCGAATATTTGTTACCAATTCCAGAATACCTTCCTCTATCCGTTGGACTGTGCTCTACCTCGGCTTCTTCAACCGCTCTTTCAAGCGGCCTTTCAGGTTCAGCTTGTCCTTCTGTTTCTGCAGGTGTTTCTTCAGCTGTTTCTGCCATTTTCTATACTATCAAATAGTGGTAAAGACCATTTAAAAACTTATTGGTTTGAAATTTCTTATGTTCCCACTTTTCCAAAAATTTAACCAAACCATAACCTTTAAATACTATTAAATAATTCTCGATTTCAACAGAGAGAAGAGAACGGTGTTACTTGATAATTCTTCTCATATGAATTGAGATGGTTAAGACGAAATTAAAGCCTATTTTGCCAAGCTTAAGGGAAAAAAAGCGTTATCTAGTTTTTGAAGTCATCTCAAAAGAAAAAATAAATGATATTAACTCAGTTTCAAACACTATTTGGAATTATTCATTGCAGTTCCTCGGGCAGCTTGGAACAGCGAAAGCTGGTTTGATGGTGCTTGACAACAAGTGGAACTCAGAACTTCAAAGAGGCATAATAAAAGTCAGCCACAAGCATGTTGATGCTGTAAAAGCAGCCTTGGCATTTGCTGACAAAATCGACAGCAAAGACGTTATTTTCAGAAGCATAGGTGTTTCAGGCATTTTAAAAAAGGCTGAAGCAAAATTTTTGAAAACAGCAATATAAAA
>JAHFQL010000007.1 GCA_023259315.1 Candidatus Woesearchaeota archaeon
GACCACAACGTGGGAAAAATTTATGTTCTGAGAATCTTCAAAAAGTCTATGCCCAAAAGGCATCAAGCTGGGCTTGTCGAAAAGAGGCTTCGGACGTTAAGTCCGGGGAGTTTCACTTAACAAACTGAAAAAATCTATGTAGGGTGTTTCCTTTATAAATTTTAAAAACCACATATATACTACAGAAGCGACAACTGATTACAGAATTATACAATTTCGTTACACAAACACATAGCTTTTTAAATGAACTTGTTCTTTATAATAAAAATGATTTCAGGAATACATTTGCATCCGGAGCTGAAAAAGGCATTTGAAGAGATGGGATTCTCTGAGATGACAGATATACAAATAAAGACTATCCCACTAATACAGCAGGGTAAGGATGTTATTGGCCAATCCCAAACAGGATCTGGAAAGACAGCAGCATTTGGATTTCCAATTCTTGAGAAAATCACTCATGGCCAAGGATTGCAGTCATTAATTCTGGTTCCTACAAGAGAATTATGTGAGCAAGTAACAACTGAAATGAGGAAGTTTGCAAAGCACAAAAGGACAAATATAATTGCAATTTATGGCGGAATTTCAATCAATCCGCAGATACATAGTTTGCTATATTCCGACATTGTTGTCGGCACTCCAGGAAGGATTTTAGACCATCTCCAGAGGGGCACGATAAATTTGCAAAAAATCAAAATATTAGTACTTGACGAAGCCGATAAAATGTTTGAGATGGGCTTTGTGGAAGATGTGAAGAAAATCATTTCACAGACGCCAAAAGAAAAACAAACTCTGCTTTTCAGCGCAACAATTTCACAGCAAGTGCATGAGATAGTGAGGCATTACATGAAGAACCCTGAGAAAATTAAGACGCAGGCTTATGTTGAAGAGAGCAAGATGGCGCAATTTTTCTATTCTGTAGGCTCAAGAGACAAATTTTCATTGCTGGTTCATATATTAAAGCACGAAGAGCCAAAATTGACACTGATATTCTGTGCAACAAGGAACAGGGTGGATGTGGTTGGCAAGAATCTTTACAAGCAGGGCATACAATCGCTTAGACTGCATGGTGGTTTAAGCCAGAACAAGAGAAAACAGTCAATTGATGCTTTCCACAGGGGCGAAGTAGGGATACTGGTTGCAAGCGATGTTGCTGCAAGAGGACTTGACATAAAGAATGTAAGTCATGTCATTAATTATGATTCGCCAAAAACTTCCAAAGAGTACATACACAGGATTGGAAGGACTGCGAGAGCAGGGAGCGAAGGAAAAGTAATCTCTTTGATTGCAGAGCAAGACCACGATAATTTCAGAAGTGTTTTATCAGACAGATCTATTGTTGTTGAGCAATTAAAATTGCCAGAATTTGCTAGAGTTCCGTTCATGGCTTCTTCTGAAAGAGGTAATTTTGGTCGCTCAGGAGGAAATTTTCGAGGTGGATATAGTGGACATTCATCTGGTGGAAGATATTCTAGTGGAAGAGAAAGAAGAAGTTCGTATCATTCAAGAGGGGAAGGTTCATCAAGAGGTTATTCATCAAGCTCACATTCCTCAAGTCGTTCTTCAAGCAGAGAAGAAAATTTAAGATCAAGCAGTCAAAACTCGTATGGCCAAAGCAGAAGCCATTCCGGTGGTAGAAGTTATAGTTCTGGCAGAAGATTTAGGTAATCTTTATTTTAAGAATCATACGAATATCCTGAACAATCCTTTCGCTTTCTTCTCTTTTGATTTTCTTGACAATACTTATATTTAAACCTAGCGAAATAAGATTTCAATAAAGAGTGTATAAATAAAAATTTCAAACCTCAAATCCGTATTTGCCGTATAGGGGAGTGAATAAAAAAGGACCCAAGAACTCCAATTCCAGATGGCCATTTTTGTCCTTAATGCCTTTAACCATTTCCTGCTCATGCTCATTGCCAACAGGCCCCACAATAATGCCTTCCGGCTTTAATTGATTCAATAGCGGCTTTGGGAATTCCTTGCACGCAGCTGTAATTATTATTTTGTCAAAAGGCGCTTCGCTTGGCATTCCATGCGAGCCGTCATCCTCGTGCACAAAAACATTCTTTATTCTTGATTTTTTCAAATTCTCTTTTGCAAAATGTACAAGCTCTGGCACAACTTCTGTAGTTATGACTTTTCCTTTTGGTCCTACTATCTTGGCTATTATTGCAGCCTGATATCCAGAACCTGTTCCAATTTCAAAAATTTTTTCGCCTGACTCTAGCTCCAAAGCATGAGTCATTATCATGATAGTTGTCGGCTGGGAGATTGTTTTGCCCCTAAGCAAGGGTAGCGGTATATCCTGGTAGGCAGAATTTCTTAAGCTTTCAGGAATAAATCTTTCTCTATTTACATTTCTGAATGCCCTTAATTCAATGTTCTTAAAAGCAAAATTATCCTCCCAAAATTTTATGAGCTCGCCTTTTTGTATCATATTACATATAAAGATAAACTAATATATTAAGCTTTTTCCCTATTGTCTACAATTCTTTTTTCTTTCAGATCTGTTTCCATTCCGAGATTGTGCAATAATTCTTTCAATTCAACCTTTACAATTTCTGGCGTGGCTTCAGTTACTTCAATAGTTTATTTTGCAATTCCTTTATTTTTGTTGGTTTTAGATGCTGCAGTTTATGCCAATCAATCATATGCGGCAAAACATTTTTATAGAATAATAAGGTTGCTATGCTTATGGCAAGCAAGGAAGAAGTGATAGGAGTTTTGAAGCGTGTTTATGACCCGGAAATACAATACGATATATGGAGCCTTGGGCTGATTTATAACATAGAGGTTGAAGCGAACAAAGTGAAGATTTTGATGACATTTACAAGCCCAATGTGCCCTTACGGGCCTGCCCTGCTTGACGATGTCAGGAGGCAAGTTTCTGCAATTGCCGGGGTTGGCGAGGTTGAAGTTGAGATAACCTTTACTCCGGTCTGGGGTCCAGACAAGATGACAGAAGAAGCGAGAGTGGCTTTGGGAATTTGATATGGATATGCCAGAAATAAATTTAAAATCTGCTAGTAGATTTTCTATATCTGTAGGGTTAGTGTTATTAATTCTTGCAGGGATTATTACCTATTATTTGATAATCACGAAATATTCTCAAATTAAAGAAACTATATTGGTCATATATGGAATTATTTTTTGGATTTTTGGTGCTATTTTAGTTTTAAATGGGCACTCGCAACTATTAGAAGAAGAACAGTTTTTAAGAAAATACAAGCAAGAACTTATAGTTACCCAAGTATTTGAGCAAGAAATTAAGAATGAAGAGCGCAAAATAAAAAACATAGAGTATAACCTTCAAGTCCATGTTTATAATGGAAAATACAAAGATATAAAATATACAACTGCCAAGTTTAGAGATATGGACTCTATAGGAAGACAAATATTGGATAAAAATTTCTATGAAAATACTTACAAAACTACAAAAAAGAAAGAATAAACAAAAATAATTTTCATCAACTTTTAATGGGCCCAGCCGGAATTGAACCGGCACCCCAACCCATCTCAAGCGAGGACATTTGGAATGTCCAGCTGTGTGAAGGTCGTATCCTAGCCACTAGACCATGGGCCCTCAAGGAAAGAGTTAGAATTCTTATTTAAAATTTATTATACTGGCTACATTTATTTTGCCGGAAGATGATAGGTAATAAAGAACAGCCACAATGCCTAGAATTATCAAAACAAGGATTCCTATTCCTGACTTGTTTGCATTCGGTGTTTGCTTAAGGTGCTCTTTTTTGACAGCGTCAATATACCTTAAAGCATAGTCCCTATCCTTACCTTTCAAACCTTTTTCTGTCAGATAACCTTCAGCCTGATTTAGAGAAATTTTGCCTTTACTTGACAAATCTGCCAGTTTGAGAAGATCTGCTTTATTAGTCATTTTGCTTAATTAAAGGTTTTGGCCCCCCATTATACGTTTATACATGGGGTGGTTTGAGAAGAAATCGTTTTTCAGGGGGCCAATTGAAGAGCATTAATAGATTAAGTACACCTCGATTTTTTGATTTTTGTTTTTACTTTACCAACGACTTTGGAGGCTTTCGCATCTCTCTGATCCAAGTTAAGCCTATATGCTGCAAGTCCTTGTTGAACTTGTCGCTTATCTTGTATGTTTTTTTATAAAGATCGTAATCAACCAAACCCATGCTTTTCATGGGCGTTAAAATCCTGTCGTAAAACTGCCTTTTGTTGTATGAAACCTTGACTTTCTTGCCCTTGTACGGAGGTTCATCTATCAAATCGGTAATTAGACTACCTTCATGAAGCTTGGTTGCGAACAAAGACATCTCTGTTTTTCCAATCTCGCCACCGTTGTCCTTCATCATCTCAATAAGCAACTTGGCAACGATTATCTGCTGCTTTGTCGCAAATATGATTTCATATATATCTTCAGGTAGGTTAAACCTGTCAAAGAGGATAACCATTCAATACAGAAAGCATAACCTGTATTTAAATGTTTCGATTTTAGATACTAGTATAGGAAAACGTATATTGATTATTCAGTAATTCAACGTACTACCAGAGCCAATAGATCATATAGTGGCTGATAAACATAATGCAATTACAAGAACAGGGTTAGGTAATGTTGATGAAACCGTATGATGTAATCAGCAACATCTTCTTGAACTCCTAAAACAAGGCGGCATCCCTTTAAGATTAAATTCTTTGGCCGAATGAGATTTTTATGTTAGTGTAATATTTTATGATGGGGTTAAATATACAAATACAAATTCCTCTAGATTGCACATTCCTAACGAAGATTTATTGCCTTACCTAAGTATTCACTAAATGTAAATATTACGTGAATATTTTTAGTTCTTTTTTAGAAACTCCTTTAGGATACTCATATAGTTCATCTCAACTTCCATGTCCCATTCTTCAGGAAAGCACTGGTAATAATTCTGCCATGCGTATCTTTCATCCAAAAAAATTATTGCACCTTTATCAGATTCTGAACGTATGCAACGACCAGCATTTTGCAAGCATTTTGTTATTGCAGGCAGAACATAGCCATACTCAAACCCTTTTCCGAATTTATCATCATAATATTCTATCAATAATTTAGACTCAGTATCCGGCTTATTCAATGGCAGGCCAACTATAATCACGGCTTGCAAAACACCCGGCATATCAATTCCTTCTCCAAACGAGCCTGTTGAAGTGCCAAGAAGAATTGAATTCTTTGATTTGTGATTCCTGAAATTAGAAAGCAAATTTTCCTTGTCTATTTTTGTCATTGCTGGTTTTTCCATGAACAATGACTTGTCAGTTTCTTTTCCAATAAATTCAGCAATTTTCTGCATCAAATCATAGCTCGGGAAAAAAATTGCAGAGTTACCATCAACTAAATTAACAATATCGCCGCAAATTTTTGCAATATCTGCGTATTGTTTTGTGTTTCTCTCAACAAATTTTGTTGTTGTTTTTGGGATTATCAAATTCAACCGATTCTTTTTTGGGAAAGGGTTTTTGTACTCTTTTTCAATCACATTTTCCTTGAATCCCAAGATGTCCCTATACATTGTGGTTGGCATCAATGTGCCTGACATCAAGATTGTTGAATAACTTTTATCTATTACTTCTTTTGCTGCCAATGAAGGATCTAGGCATCTGTACGACAAGCTTACTTTTAGTTTGTTGTCCATAATCTCTCTATTCAATATCCTTCCGAATCCTATATCAGAGCCAATCCAGGCTTCCAGGAATTTTGCAACGCTCAAGACAAAACTTCTTTTTTGCCTTTCCCGTATATCTTCCCCTGTAAATGCAAGCTCAGCGATAATTCCATCGTAGCTTTTTAACTTGTTAATCAGGTCAAAGAAATCATTTTTGCTTACAGTGCTCTCCGCATCAATATTTTTGCTCAATTCAAACAAAGAATTTTCGACAATCTCAAGATTCTCCAACTCCCCTTCATAATTGTATTTTACTGCCTCTTTTTTTGCATTGTCAATTATCTGGCTCGATATTTTTTGTGTCAATAACTCCCTAATCCTATTGGGCAGATTATGAGCTTCATCGACTATTAAAATAATATTTTCAAGCTGTTTGTTTATTTTTTGGAAAAAACCGTTTCTGATGCTGGGATTAAAGATATAATAATAGTCCGCAATTATGATTTTTGCATTCTTTGCAGTTAAGGTTGCCAGTTCATACGGGCAAAGTTTTCTATTTCTCCCTTGTTCAACGAATTCGTGCACATGGCACGGTCCGATTATCTTCAACCCTTCAAGCGAATGCTTAGCCTCGAGTGTCGGCTCTGTATTTTGTTTTCTTGTATTAAGGTAAAATTCACACTGGTTTTCATCCCTTAAAGACTTGCAGTATTCATGAAATGAAGATGAGGACATCGATTCAACACCATTTTGCAGACACATCCATTTCTTGCCTATTATATCGGCGCATTCCAAATTTATATCAAATTTCTGCTTTATTTGTTTTAATGTGTCCACAACAATCTTGTGCTGGGTTTGCCTTGACGTCAGGAAAAATATCGTCAAATTATTTCTCATTGCAAATGACAATGCAGGAGCCAAAGCGGAAATTGTCTTGCCAATTCCGGTAGGAGCGTGCATTATAATGTGTTTTTTATCTTTGAGAGCATTATAGACATCAGAAATCATATTGCTTTGTATATCTCTGACTTTGGGATAGGGAAAATAAATTTCTTTCTGGAGCTCTTCGGTTAGCATAGAAAAATGTAAGTTACTAGAGTTTATAAGTTTTCTTTAAATATGCTATGGTTGTGTCTAAAGTTCTATTTATTAAATCAATTTCCTCTATTGTAGTCATAAATTCTCCCTTTCTGCCACCCTTGAGGGCATTAAATGGATGTCCAAGCATTTCTTTTATTTTCCCTATGACTTCAGCATCAGTTACAATCGTATCAGCCACTTGGCCTTCACCGATGATATCCAAAAGATCATGTCTTGCGCCTGTTATCGCAGTTGCCCTGCACTTTATCGTTGAGTGGTCTGGATGTTCATAATCAACAAGTTCTCGTGGAAGTTCATCTGATCCACTTTTTCTTCTAAGAAGGATTTTAAGATAGTATTGTGGTAGATTCCCATCTCTAATAGATTCAAACCATTCTCTAGGTTCAGGAAGCAGGTGAGCATTTTCTTGGAGTACACTGGCAGCTTGTTCAGGAGTTACTTTACTCATAAAAAAAGAAGAGAACAACGTTTTAAAAATTTAATTAAAAAATAAAAAAAATTAAGGCCACAACGTTAATATTGAAGCCATAACAAGCAGATTTACAAGATGGTAAGCCACAAGGATAAAGTATAGCTTCCATGGCTTTCCTTCCCACAAAACCGTGCCTAATTGAACTGGCGCAAAGAATCCAACCCATGTCCAGAATCCTAGCTCCAATGCATCTGCAGCTGTCACCGCATTAAGATATTTGACGAAATGCGCAAGAACGAATGTAGTGACCAATGTTCCTATTACCATCAAAATCCAAGTTTTGGTACCCATCCCTTTTTTCTTCATATCATCCATTTTTTTCTTATCAAAACCCATCAACTGAGCCCATATTTTTCCAAACAACGGGCCATACCATACAAATCCCAGAACTATAGATCCTATAGCCGCAACCAATACTGCTAAATAATTTATGCTAACTGCTGGTACCATTTTTTATCCCTCCAATGATTATATTTAATATAAATAATTTCAATATTATAAATATTTCGTTTGTTTAATGCTTAAACAATCTAATCCCAGTAAATACCATAGCAATTCCATTTTCATTAGCCGCTTGTATCACTTCCTCATCCCTTATTGAACCTCCGGGCTGGATGATTGATGTAACTCCGGCTTTTGCAGCTTGGTCAACTCCATCCCTGAAAGGAAAGAAAGCATCCGAGCTCATCACACTGCCTTTTATTTTGTCTTCATTTTTCATTATTGCTATGTTTACGGCATCAACCCTTGACATCTGGCCTGCGCCAATTCCAACTGTGGTATCATCTTCCACAAACACAACAGAATTGGATTTGACGTGCTTGTTCACTTTCCATGCAAATATCAGCGATTTTAATTCCCCTCTTGTCGGCTTTCTTTTCGTGACAATTTTGAGCTTATTCTGGCTCAAATCAGTATGCGGCTCATTTTGCACGAGCAGGCCGCCTGTAACTTTCCTTAAATCAAATTTATTATCTAATTTTTTAACTATACCAGTTTCAAGCAATCTCAAATTTTTTTTCTCCTTCAGAATCTCCAAGGCATTTTTCTCGAATTTTGGGCAAATTACAGCTTCAATAAACAATGGCTTCATGTATTCTGCGATTTTGGCATTGCAGTTCCTGTTCAATGCAACTATGCATCCAAATGCAGATTTTGGGTCTGCTTCATGCGCTCTTTTGTAGGCTTCTTCTATACTGTTGGCAGAGGCAACACCGCTTGGGTTTGTGTGCTTAATAACAGCGGCAGTTGGCTTGTCAAACTCTTTCACTAATTCAAATGCCGCGTCAATATCGAGAATATTATTGTATGACAGCTCTTTTCCTTGGAGTTGCTTGGCAGTTGCAACATAACCTAGCTCGGTAAAAATATCCTTATAGAATGCAGCTGTCTGGTGCGGATTTTCACCATATCTCAAATCCTGTATTTTTCTGAATGTCAAATTCAATATTTTCGGGTACTCATTTTTTGTCAATACGTTAAAATACCAATTTATCAAAGAATCATAATGTGCTGTCATTTCAAATGCCTTTGCGGCAAGAGTCTGCCTGTATTCCTCGCTTATTTTTTTGGATTTTATTTTTTCTATCAAATCCTTGTAATCTGAAGTATCAACGACAACTAAAACATCATTGTGATTTTTTGCAGCAGCCCTAGCTAAAGAAGGGCCACCTATGTCTATATTCTCTACCACATCTTTTATCTTTTTTGTTTTTCTTATAGTTTCCTCAAAAGGATAAAAATTCACGGCAACCAAGTCGATTAACTCTATCTTCTGCTTTTTTAGCTCAACCATGTGTTTTTTATTTTTCCTGTCTGCAAGAATTCCACCTAAAATATTTGGATGAACTGACTTGACACGACCGTCAAGCATTTCCGGAAATTTTGTGACATCAGAAACATTAGCAACTTTTATTTTATTTTGTCCCAATAATTTGGCTGTGTTTCCAGTTGAGATTATTTTTATGCCTAGTTGGTCAAGCTCTTTAGCAAAATCAACAATACCTTCTTTGTTTGATACCGATATCAATGCAGTCTTAATCATTTTGTTTTATTTTATCCCTTATAATTTTCGAAGTTGATCTGATTTTATCTATGCCCTTTTTATGCATGGCTTTTGTTAATTTTGTAGCGTTTTTAGGGATACTTTTGGCCTTATGGTAGGTCTTAGTAGCTGCATTTTTCACATCACTATGTATTTTTCTGTGCATTGATTTTACTGTTTGCCATCCCACCATAAATATACCTGTAAAAAGAAGCATCCAGCTGAGTGTGTATAATGATAATCCAGTTATAACGTAAACTGGCTCGTAGAATTTTATTATAAGGATTGCTTTACTGTAGATCCCTAATATAAAGCTTATTACAATTATTACAAAAGCTATTATTAACTTTTTGTCCTGATACCATTTGATTGCTTTTTCTTTTATGGTTTTCATTTGAATTATTAAATTATGGAAACTTTATTATTTTTGACTTTTATTTTTCCCTTTTCGAACAAGTCAATAGATTTGATTATTATTTCCTGCTCTGCTTTTTGCACTTTTTCTTTCAATGAGTCAACAGTTTCATCTTCGTTAATTTTAACTTCTTTCTGCAAAATAATCGGACCTGTGTCAGTACCATCATCAACAAAATGCAATGTTGCTCCTGTAACTTTTTCCTTGTTTTTCAAAACCTCTGCATGCACATCCAAGTCCATGAAGCCAGCATATTTCGGCAACAAGCTTGGATGAATATTTATGATTTTATTTTTGTACCTGCTTACAAACCACGGGCTTAAAATTTGCAAGTAACCTATCAATAAAATCAAATCAACTTTATGCTCGTCTAAAACTTTTGCAACTGCATTGTCAAAATCTTCCCTTGTTTTCGCTTTTTCAACAAAAACTGCTTTAATTCCATGACTTTTTGCTCTTTCCAGAGCGTAAGCATCTTTTTTGTTTGAGATAAGCACAGAAATCTTTGCATTCAGTTTCTTGGCGTTTATAGCATCAATTACAACCTGCATGTCTGTTGCTCTTGTCGACGCTAAAACACCAATATTAAGCATGCTCCACCCCTTGATTTTGAGATGGGATGACTATATTTAAAGGTATCGAAAATCAATATCCTGCAAATTTCTCAATCTTAATATTTGACTGCGGCACATTCATTGATTTAAGCAATTGCGATAATCCATCAACCATTGCCGGCGGTCCACAAATGTAAAACGAAGTACTGTTTAAATCATCATAAAATTCCTTTATCATTTGTTCATCTATCCTTCCTTTTCTTCCGTTCCAAGTCGGATCGCCTGTTATTGTATTAATGACTTTCAAATTTGGATTTTGCTCCTGCCATAAATCCCATTCATTTTTATAACAAATTTCTTCTGGCGTCCTGTTTGAGTACAGCAAAGTCATTTTTATCAGCAGTTTTTTGTCTGTAGCATATTTAATCATGTTTCTGAAAGGAGTTATTCCAATTCCACCGCCAAGAAAGACGATATCCCTTGTACTTTCATTCAGGACAAAAATTCCCATGGGGCCTTTTATCTTTATTTTATCGCCGACTTTAAGACTATTAAACTTCTGCTTGAAAGAAGAATTAGAAATTTTTGTTGAGAACAATAGGAAATTTTCTGTCGGTGACGAGGCTATTGACAATGAGCGTATGTCCTCATCATCGCCTGTTTCAAGCTCCATCATTGCATATTGGCCGGGCTTGTAGTCAAAATTGCTTTTTTCTAATTTAATGCTCTTTACAGTTGGAGTTTCCTGCTTTGTTTCAATGACCGGAAGTTCAAGAGTTGTAACCATTTTAGTTTTAGTGTTTTGTTGATTTATAAATTTTTATGTAAGGAAATTATATTATAAAAGAAAAATTATTTCAGCATCTTCTCAGCAAGTTCCATCGCCTTCAGCGTATTGTCCATCAGCATTGCCCTTGTCATGGGGCCAACGCCTCCTGGAACCGGAGTTATAAAACCCGCAACATCTTTCACAGAATCAAAATCAACATCACCAACCAGTTTATCACCAACTCTGTTTATTCCAACATCAATTACAACAGCAAATTCTTTTACCATGTTTTTTGTTATTAGATTTGGCTTTCCGACTGCAACAACCAAAATGTCTGCTTTTTTTGTATGCTCTGCAAGGTTTTTTGTTCTTGAATGGCAAACTGTTACAGTTGCATTTTTTTCCAAAAGCATAAGGGCAGTTGGCTTACCAACTATATTGCTTCTGCCCATAACAACTGCATTTTTTCCTTCAATTTTTATGCCAGTTGATTCGATCAAGTGAATTGCAGCTCTTGCAGTTGCAGGCGCAATAAGAGTTTTTTCAGAAAGAAGATTTCCAAGATTCAAAGCTGTAAATCCATCAACATCTTTGTGCGGAAATATTGAATCAGTTATCAATTTCTCATCAATATGCTTTGGCAGAGGCAGCTGCACCAAAACACCATGGATTTTCTGGTTATTGTTCAGTCCTTCAACTAAATTCAACAAGTCCATTTCGCTTATATTTTCTTGCAGATTATGCCTTTCACAGTAAAATCCGGCTTCTTTTGAATCCTTTTCCTTGAAATTGACGTAAACTTCAGAAGCAGGATTTCTGCCGACCATGACCAAAGCCAATCCCGGCTTTTCTTTCATGTTCTTAACTTTTGATTTTATATTTTCCAGAATGCTTCTTGCAATTTTGTTACCATCGATGATTTTGGCTGGCATAATCTAAAAGACTTAGAATGAATATTTAAAATTATCTGTATTCAATTAATTGTTTGCCTGTAACTGCATATTTCTATTCTTAACGTCCAGAAATTACATTTATCATACCAGTAACTAACTTATTAAGACTGGCATATCTATCATTACCGGGAGCTATTGCAATAGCACTATCAGACAGAGCTTTGGCATCAGCCGCTAAACTTTTGTATTCCAAAGGAACCTGATTTTTTGAAGCCATATTTCGAATTCTTAAATTTACCGAATAGCTATCACCACAAAATCCGCCATTTCCGCCTTTTGCTCGGCTTTCTGCAACGCAGTCTCTCGCAACGCTGGCATATAACTTAGTGCCTGTCGTGAACGCAAATTGGTGGTAAGCTTCTGCTTGCATTGATTTATTTGGAAGTTGAGAAATCCAATCCAATGAATACTTAATTAATTGTCTATTTATCTCGTTAACATCATTTATGTTAAATGATTGAAAAGTTTCATTCGCTTCATTAAACTTATCTAATGGATTATTTTGTTGTGGTAGGCTTCCGCTTTGAGTCGATGGAGTTATCAACTGATCCAAAGTATTCATACTTGGTGTCGCATGACTTAAAGAAGGAGCTAATGCAATGCCTCCTGTTGTTAGTAAAGCTGCAATTCTTTGATTCATAACTAATCTATAGTAATGCCCGCCTTTATAAATCTTTTGTTTTTTACCATTTGATAGTAACTATAATTTACTTTATTTAAAGATTTTGTTGAGAATGTTATAAAACTTTGTTATCTCAACACATCAAATCCCGGATACAAAGGAAAATTCTTGCACAATTCAATGACGTTGTTTCTTATTTCATGGATTTTCTTGTTTTGTTTTATTTCTTCCCTGAATTGTTTCAAGTAATTGTTAATTTCTTTTTTGTCTTCTGGCAACTCGTATTTTTTGATTTCATGAATTACTTCAGAAATCCATTTTCCAATCATTTCCATTTCTTTTTCTTTCATTTCTCTTGTAGTTAATGATGGAGTTCCCATTCTTACACCGCTTGGGTAAAATGGTGAACTTGGGTCAGCTGGAATTGTGTTTTTGTTCATTGTGATGTTTGCTTCATCCAAAGATTCTTGCGCGAAAATTCCTTTACCTTTTCCAAATGGGGTCAAATCAACAAGAATCATGTGATTGTCAGTTCCATTTGTGACTAATTTTATATTATTTTCCATTAATGATTTTGCCAAAGCCTTTGAATTCTTAACAATCTGCTGACAGTAAGTTTTGAATTCAGGTTTCATTGATTCTTCTAAAGCAACTGCAATTCCAGCTGTTGTGTGGTCGTGAGGCCCGCCTTGCAAACCCGGAAAAATTGCCCGATCAATCTTGTTTGCCAAATCTGGGTCTTTATCAAGGCCTTTTTGAGTAGCCATTATCATTCCTCCTCTTGGTCCTCTCAAGGTTTTGTGGGTTGTTGTTGTTATAATATGAGCGTAAGGAGCAGGACTTTTATGCACGCCTGCAATTACAAGACCAGAAATATGTGCTATATCTGCTGCTAGATACGCACCGACGCTATCGGCAATCTTTCCCAGTTCTTCAAATGGAAATTCCCTGACGTAAGCTGTGGCTCCAACCCAAATTAATTTTGGCTTATTTTCTTCTGCCAATTTTTTTATTTCTTCCAAATTAAGATAGCCATCTTCTTTTACATGATAAGGAATGCTTTTGTATGCTTGTCCGGTAAAACTTGCTTTCCAACCATGAGTCAAGTGACCACCATCAGGCAGATTGTGTCCCATTATCACGTCGCCAATTTTGCAGACAGCAACATAAACTGCAAGGTTAGCGGGGCTTCCAGAGTAAGGCTGGACATTTGCATGAGGAACATTGAAAGCTTTCTTTGCACGCTCAATTGCCAAATTTTCTATTTCATCAATGAACTGATTTCCCCCATAATACCTTTTTTTAGGATAACCCTCAGAATATTTATTTGTGAGAATGGAACCCATTGCCTGCATCACAGCTTTGGAAACATTATTTTCAGAAGGAATCATCTCCAATCCGTGTTGCTGCCTGTCCAGCTCTTTTTTTAGAAGAGAATAAGTCTCGGGGTCAGTCTTTGAAATATCATTCATCATTGAAATAAAAACCACCTAAGAAAAAAGGAAATTTGTTTGTTTATATAGTTTTCTGGGAAAAATTTGTTATGCACAATTTTTTCTGCCATTTTTATCATTGACATCAAAAATTTCTCTAAGATAATTTTCAAAACCATCAAAGATTTGTGAAAACAAAAAGAATGTTAAAATATATTAAAATTAATTACAAATACTTTTTTATCCAGCCCTGTGCTGTTTTCTCAGTCTTCTCTCTTTTTTCATTCGCTTGCGCTGCCATTTCCAGCGCATCTGCTGCTTTTTCTTCCATCGACGAGAACTTCTTTTCATATAAAAAAGAATTTGATTTTGCTATTTAAAGATGTCGAAATATACGATATATACACTATAAGCAATAACTTTAAATATTCCAAATGTTAAGATAACCTATTTGTGATAGGATTATTTCTAAAATCCAAAACCTTTATAAATAACTACATTCTTCTGATGTGAATGAAAATTAATCCTTCTTTAGACAAAAGACTATGATTTCATGGTTTAATTTGTTAGAGGGGATTGCTATGCCTTTTATACTCAGCTGCCCTGGTAGTGTAGCCTGGATCAGTGTAAAAAGGCATCAACATAAATGCGCTAAAAACGCGCTATAGATTTGCTGCAGGAACTATCATGGAGCCCTGTCATGCTTGACTTGTCAACGCAGAACGGCTCCGACTCGGGTTCAAATTTGCATTCAAGCGGTGAAAATCCCGACCAGGGCGCTCTTATATTGAACGCGAGATATTAAGCTCAATGGGCCGGTAGCTCAGCCTGGTACCTGCCGAGTATTTGCTCGCTAGCAGGAAAGAGCACCTGTATGGCCTGGTGAGCAGGTCGGGGTGAAACTTTTAATCAGGTGGTCGCGAGTCCGAAATGTTGCTTAAGCAATAAGGAAGTCTCGTCCGGCCCATTTATCAAAGTCAGACTCAGGATTGAGTGGAAACAGTGATGTCGTAAAGATGAAAAAGCCAAAATTTAAGGTTGACAAACACATACTGACGCCAAAACACCTAAAGATAAGTGAAAAGGAAAAAACACAGTTGTTTGAAAAATATCACGTAACTTCTAAGGAAATGCCAAAAATACTTAAGACAGATGCAGCACTGCGTGAGCTTGAAGCAAAGCCGGGCGACGTCATCAAGATAGTCAGAAAAAGCCCGACAGCTGGAGTATCATTTTTTTACAGGGTGGTTGTAGATGTATAAATACGGCAAGACACTCATACAAAAATATTTTGAGGAGCAGAGTTTTGTAGATTCAGATATAGAGTCATTCAACAATTTCATCGAGAAAGAACTCAATAACATCATTGAGGAGAACAAAGAGATTATTCCTACAATAATCCCCCACAACATCGACGAGTTTAAAATCAAGCTGGACAAAATCTGGGTTGAAAAGCCGAAAATGATTGAGGCTGACGGTTCTTCTCGTAACATTTACCCGATGGAAGCCAGGCTTAGAAAAATAACTTATTCTGCTCCGACATGGATAACAGTGAGCGCTCATATCAATGGAGTCCAGCGGGAATCTTTCGACACGCAGATCGGAAACCTGCCGATAATGCTAAAGAGCAAGTGGTGCCATTTGCACAAATTGGGCAGGGACGACTTGATAGCAAAGGGCGAGGATCCAGACGAGCCAGGCGGATACTTCATAATCAACGGCACAGAGAAGGTTCTCATCACAATTGAGGACCTTGCCTCAAACAGGTTCCTGATAGAAAAGGATAAAACAGGCCCAAGCGAAACCATCGGAAAATTATTCTCGGAGTACGGCTCATTCAAGATTCCGCACACAGTTGAAAAGATGAAAGACGGATTGTTTTACCTTACTTTTACAAGAGTCAAAAGAATACCTATAATTGTAGTTATAAAAGCGCTTGGATTATTGAAGGATGAAGAAATAACAAAGTTCATCTCTTCAGAAAGACAATTCGATGAGGTCATCATTAACTTGTTGGAATTTGTTAACATAAAGAATGAAGAAGAATCTTTGGACTTCATTGCAAAGAAGATAGGCATCACACAATCAAAAGAAGTTAGGATGGAAAGGATGAAAGAAATTCTTGATAAATACTTGCTACCCCATCTTGGCATAAGGTCGGAAGACAGGATGATAAAAGCATACAATTTATGCAAAATGCTGAAAAAATATATTTTAGCCTCTAACGGTGAATTAGACGTGGATGACAAAGACCATTATATGAATAAGAGATTGAAAATGAGCGGTGATTTGCTTGCAGATTTGATCAGATTAAATCTTAAAGTCTTGATTGGGGATTTATTATACAACTTCCAGAGGATTGTAAAGAGAGGAAAATTCCCGTCCATAAAAGTAATCATAAGGGACAAGTTATTGACACAGAGAATATACTCTTCTATGGCTACGGGCGTTTGGGTAGGTGGCAGAAAAGGGATAAGCCAGAGGATTCAGAGGCTGAATTATCTCGAGACTTTGTCGCATCTTCAAAGAGTTGTCAGCCCTTTAAGCGCGTCCCAGGAAAATTTTGAAGCCAGGGAACTTCACCCAACACATCTTGGAAGATTATGCCCCATAGAGACGCCAGAAGGAACTAACATAGGTCTTAGAAAAAATCTTGCGCTGCTGTGCACAATCTCCAACGAATCAAATGAAGATGAAATTTTAAAATCGCTCAAAGCGATGAATTTGAAAGTAATAAAATAAAACAAAATAAAAAATAAATTAAAAATAAAAAATGACAACCGAAGTTTATCTCAACAGCAAATTTGTTGGCACTGTTGAAAACCCTATAGAGTTTGTGCAGAAAATCAGGGAAGAGAGAAGAAAAGGCTTGATTACAGAAAACCTCAATGTTTATTATAAGGAAAAATCCAATGAAATACAGATTGAAAGCTCGAAAGGAAGAGCGAGAAGGCCATTGATAATTGTCAAGGATGGAATGCCCCTATTGACCGAGAAGCACATAAAGCAATTGGAAAAAAATGAGATATCATGGTCTGACTTAGTGAAGCAAGGCATAATAGAATATTTGGATGCTGCTGAAGAGGAAAATTCTTTGGTCGCATTTTTTGAAAATGAACTTACCCCCGAGTATACTCATCTTGAAATTACGCCTTTGGCTATGCTCGGCTATTGCACTTCTCTTGTTCCTTATGGAAACTTCAACCAGTCAACAAGGCTTAATGCCGGTTCAAAAAACCAGAAGCAATCTTTGGGCTTTTATGCATCTAATTTTGCGGTGAGGATGGACATGGATGTTAACTTGCTTCACTATGCTCAAACACCTGTGGTCAATACCATTATGCACGATATCTCTAATTATGACAAGCATCCTGCTGGCCAGAACATTGTTGTTGCCATAATGAGTTACAAAGGCTACAACATGGAAGATGCTATCATTTTAAACAAAGGATCGATAGAAAGAGGCTATGGAAGATCAACATACTTTAGACCAGCTATTGCAGAAGAACTTAGGTATGCTGGCGGCTTAATCGATCAGATATGCATACCTGACAAAGACGTCAAAGGATACAAGACAGAAAAGGATTACAGATTTTTGGAAGATGATGGGATTATCTATCCTGAAGCAAAGGTCAAGGAAGGTGATGTTGTGATAGGAAAAACAAGCCCGCCAAGGTTCTTAAGCTCAATGGAAGAATACTCGCTTGCATCAAGCACAAGAAGAGAAAGCTCGATTAATTTGAAGCATGGCGAGGAAGGAATTGTTGATTTTGTCCTTATTACTGAAAACGAGGAGGGAAATAAACTGATACAAGTCAGGATAAGGGACGAAAGAGTGCCGGAGATAGGGGACAAATTCACGAGCAGGCACGGTCAAAAAGGAATTGTGGGTTTGATTGTTCCGCAAAGTGACATGCCATTCTCAGCCTCCGGAATTGTCCCGGATTTGATTTTTTCGCCGCATGGAATACCATCAAGAATGACAATTTCACATTTGATAGAGATGGTGGCAGGCAAAGTTGGAGCCCTTGCTGGAAGATACATAAACGGCACAACATTTGATGCTGAGCCAGAAGAGAGGTTGAGAAAAGAGTTATTATCGCTTGGATTTAGGGAGAGCGGAGTTGAAACAATGTACAATGGCCAGACAGGCGAGCAATACCATGCAAAGATATTCATCGGTAACATGTACTATTTGAAACTGAAACATATGGTTGCTAATAAAATACACTCAAGAGCCAGAGGCCCAATACAATTGCTCACAAGACAACCAACTGAAGGCAGGGCAAAAGAAGGCGGCTTAAGATTAGGAGAAATGGAGAAAGACACTTTTGTTGCCCATGGTGCATCGTTATTGCTTAAAGAAAGGTTTGACAGCGACAGGACTATAGTGCCTGTGTGCGAGAGCTGCGGAATCATTGCAATCAAGGACAGTTACAAGAACAAATCATACTGCCCGGTTTGCGGCGAGAATATAGAGGTCAATGACATCGAGATAAGTTACGCATTCAAATTAATGCTTGATGAATTCAAGTCACTGGGTATATATCCAAAACTGCAATTGGAGAGCAAGTATTAGCAAAAATTTCAGAATAAAAATGAAAGATTTAAAAGAATTAATCGCAAGCGGCTTGGCGTCAGCTTTGGTAATTTCACAACCAGCAGTAGCTCAGACAAGAAACTATTCAGAATCTGCAAAATTTGTGAATCAGTATGTTCAGACCCATGGCGTAAATACTTCTTATGAATTCCATGGAAAGCAGGTGCCAGCTAAACGTTTTGATTTAAAACCAGGCGATTCATTTTTAGTATTTCAGTTCGAGGGTTTGTCATATTTGGTTGTATCAATTGGAAGAATTAGTCCAGCAGCTAATGGAGGTTATTTTTCCGTTGATTACATTGATAGGTCTCCAAGAGGGAATAGTGTACCAGATGGAACTCTTGATGAAGTAGTTAGACAAGAAGTTGATGGGAAAAAAGTACAAATCGACCTGACAGAGCCTACTTTGAAAAAAGGATATCCGGTAGTTTATGAATCTTCAATTTCGTTAGCGGAGACAATGATAAGATCTTATTCAGTTTCAAATCCGGGTCAAACAAGACTTCCAAAAAGAAAATAATCTAATAATAAAAAATTCAATCAAATTAATTAAATCAAAAATAAAAACAAAGTAAACAAAAAATGGCAGATATAATTTCAGAATACGAGGACAGGCTTCCATCGAAAATAATTGAACAAGTGAGAAACAGCATACCAAAAGGCATAAGCGACACAAAGCTGAAAAAAATAATGGAAGCGATTGATAATGAATACAAGAATGCAAGAGTTCATCCTGGCGAATCAGTTGGCCTGATATCAGCAGAATCCATAGGCGAGCCAGGAACTCAAATGACACTAAACACATTTCATTTTGCTGGGGTTGCGGAGATGAACGTAACTTTGGGGTTGCCTAGAATCATAGAAATTCTTGACGGTAGGAAGGAGCTTGAAAATCCAATGATGGAAATTTATTTGAAAAAACCTTATGCTACCGGCAAAAAATTAGAGGAGTTAAGGCACCTTGCATTGCAGATAAAAGAGACGAAATTGAAGGACGTGGCCACAGAATTCACCATCAACATAGCTGATCTCACCATAGAAGTTAAGCTCGATAAAGAAAAGATGAAGGAGATTGATTTGACAATAGGAAAATTGATGGACGCAATATCAAAGCAGCTAAAAGGCTACAATATGAGGGACAACAGGGATTTGATTATATTCAAATCAAGGAGCAAGGAAGACACTTTCAACGATGCTTACAAAACAAAGGAAAAAATAAAAGGCATCACAGTGAAAGGAATAAAGGGAATATCCCAAGTTCTGCCTGTTAAGAGAGAAGACGAGTTTGTCATCATAACAGCAGGTTCCAATCTGGCAGATGTTCTGCAATTGGAAGAAGTTGACGCCTACAGAACAACAACAAACAACATATTCGAGATAGAGCAGGTGCTTGGAATTGAAGCTGCAAGGCAATCAATTGTGAACGAGATTTTCAAAGTCATAGAAAGCCAGGGATTAAATGTTGATGTCAGGCATATAATGCTTGTTGCAGACACTATGTGCGTCAGCGGAACCCTAAAGGGAATAACAAGATACGGCGTTGTGAGCGAGAAATCAAGCGTATTGGCAAGAGCTTCATTTGAGACGCCAATCAAGCACATAATAAATGCCGCACTTGTCGGAGAAGTCGACAATCTGAATTCTGTTGTTGAAAATGTCATGATAAACCAGCCCGTTCCAATAGGAACAGGACTTCCAAGCTTGACTGTTAAAACACCAAAAGCCACAAAGGAAAAATAATCTTGATAAAAATTCAAAATTAAAACCAATAAAAATAATTTAAAAAAATAAAAATTTTAAGTAAAATGGCAGAAGAAGAAAAGAAGGAATCAGAGCAGGAGATTGAGACTGTAAAGCAAGCTATTGCCGGCAAGGAAGAGAAAATAGAGAGAATAGAGCCAGAGGAAAGTTATATTTACAAGCAGGTCAAAAGCATTGTTTTTTCTGTGTTAAGTCCTAAGATGATAAAGAAAATGGCGTCTGCTAAAATAGTGACGCCTGAGCTTTATGACAAGGAAGGTTATCCAGTTGATGGCGGCTTGATGGACATAAGACTTGGTGTCATAGATCCAGGATTAAGATGCAAGACCTGTGGCTCGAAATTAAAGGAATGCATAGGGCATTTTGGCTATATTGAATTGGCTAGGCCCATCATACATGTCAAGTTCGTCAACATAATCATGACTATATTGAGGTCAACATGCAGGGAATGCGCCAGAATTCTGATTCCCGACAACAAAATAGGCAAACTCAAGGAACTACTTGACCAAATTGAGAATGAAAGCGGTGTAGAGGACAGAAGGCAAAAGATAAAAGAAATAATTGCAAGCTTGAAGACAACAAACAAATGCCCCCATTGCAAGGCAAAACAAAAAAAAATAAGCCTGGAAAAGCCAACCACATTTTTGGAGGATGACAAGAGATTGAGCCCAATTGAAGTAAGGGCAAGACTGGAAAAGATCCCTGACCCTGATTGTGAGATGTTTGGATTAAAAGTCCCTCATGTAAGGCCGGAGTGGATGGTGCTCACTGTGCTGCCCATTCCCCCAGTAACAATGAGGCCGAGCATCACGCTCGAAAGCGGCGAGAGAAGCGAAGACGACCTTACGCACAAGTTAGGCGATATTGTCAGAATAAACCAGAGATTGTTTGAAAACATAAATGCAGGCGCTCCAGAAATCATTGTGGAGGATTTATGGGATTTGCTGCAGTATCACGTCACAACTTTCTTTGATAATAATATTGCGCAATTGCCTCCTGCAAGGCACAGAAGCGGGCAGCCGCTGAAGACTTTGACAGAGAGGATAAAAAGCAAGGAAGGTAGAATAAGGCATAACCTTGCTGGCAAGCGAACTAATTTTTCCGCAAGGACGGTGATAAGCCCTGACCCGATGCTAGAACTTTTTGAAGTGGGGGTTCCATTTGTTATTGCAACAAAACTCACTGTTCCAGAAAGGGTTAATGAATGGAACATACAGTATCTAAAGAAATATGTTGAGAGCGGCCCTGACAAATATCCTGGGGCTAACTACATAATCAGGCCAGATGGAAAGAAGAAAAAAATAACAGAAGAGACTAAAGAGGCTTCACTTGAGGAGTTGCAGCCAGGCTATGTGGTGGAAAGACACTTGATGGATGGCGACATTGCAATTTTCAACAGGCAGCCCTCACTGCATAGGATGAGCATGATGTGCCATAGGATCAGGATACTTCCTGGCAAAACTTTAAGATTGAATCCTGCTGTTTGCACCCCTTATAACGCTGACTTTGATGGTGATGAAATGAACCTGCACATCCCCCAAACAGAAGAGGCGAGGGCAGAAGCGGAAATTTTAATGGAAGTTCAGACACAACTTATTTCATTAAGGTATGGCTTAAGCATTATCGGTTGCACCCAAGACTCAATTTCAGGCAATTACATGCTCACAAAAGACTCTTCGATAAAAAGAGAGGACGCAATTGATTTGCTTGCAGCAGTTGGCATTGAGGATTTTTCGAAATTGCCGCGAAGAGCAGTTGTGACGGGCAAGGAAGTTTTCGGTATTTTGTTGCCTGATGATTTCAATTACGAGGGACACTCAAGATTGTGCGATCGGTCAAAAGACAAATGCGACAAAGAAACGCATGTTGTCATAGAAGACGGAAAATTACTTTCAGGAGTGATGGACAGAAGCTCTCTTGGCGAAGAATCAGGATTGATGCTGAGGAACCTGCATCAAAAGTACGGGAAAGATTCCAATATAGATTTGCTCGGAAAAATTTTCAGGCTTGGAATAGAATATTTGCTGAGGGTAGGCTTCACATCAGCATTGTCAGACACGGATTTGCCTGATCTTGCAAAGACAAAAATAAAAGACGATTTGGTTGCTGCAAGAAGGGAAGTTGACTCTTTGATTGTGCAATTTAATGAGGGTAAATTGGACGCATTTCCCGGTAAGACAATGCAAGAAACTCTTGAATTGAAAATACTTGAGGTGCTGAACAAAGCCAGAAATGAAACAGGAAGGACGGTTGCAAATTATGCTGACAAGAGGACAAATACTATGATAATGGCGGAGTCAGGCGCAAGGGGAAATTTGCTTAACCTGGCCCAGATGGCTGCCTGTGTAGGCCAACAGGCTATGAGGGGCAAAAGGATTGAGAAAGGATTCAATCAGAGGACATTATCACATTTCAAGAAAAATGACTTAAGTTCTGAAGCCCACGGATTTATAGAGAATGGCTTCAAAACAGGACTGACACCTGCAGAATTTTTCTTCGGCTCAATGACTGGAAGGGACTCGTTGATGGACACGGCACTAAGAACTCCCAAAAGCGGCTACCTTTACAGGAGGCTTGCAAATGCCATGCAAGACTTGAAAGTCGAGTATGACAATACTGTTAGGGATGCGTCAAAAAAAATCATCCAGTTTGAATATGGGGAAGACGGCATTGATGTTTCAAAATCTGAGAATGGAGTTGTTAATGTAAGCAGGATAATAAAAACATCATAATTAAATTTCAAAAAAATTGGCAAAAAAAATTACTTCAGCGGAAATAAAGAAATTGTTAAAATCAGGCAATGTCATATTAGGTACCGAAAGGACAGTAAGGGGCTTGAAATTAGGCAAAATAGATAAAGTCTTTGTCAGTTCCAACTGCCCCTCGAGGTCTGAGAATAACCTCAATTATTATGCCAGGCTTAGCGGCGCAGAATTACATAAATTGGAATATCCTAACGATGAACTGGGAGTGATTTGCAAAAAGCCTTTTTCTATATCTGTATTGGCTGTGGTTAAGGGGGCAAGTAAGTGAATAGGATTAAATATAATTCTGATATCATAAAACTGATAACTCTTTTCGAGTCAATGACTGGGGCAAAGGTTAAGGACTGCATATCTGACGACAAGCTTATATTTATAATTGAGGAGAATGAGATGGGCAAGGCAATAGGCAAGAACGGCGCTAATATTAAAAGAATTGAGAAAGTGCTGAAAAGAAAAATTAAGCTTGCAGAATTCAGCAACGATGTTGCGCAATTTATTAGGAATATGACATATCCGGCAGAGATCACAGAGATAAAGCAAGAAGATGGTGCCCTAATAATTCAGGGAAAGGATGTTAATTCAAGAGCAATGCTCATAGGAAGGGAAAGGCAGAATTTGAATAATCTGGCTGAGATTGTAAGAAGATATTTTGATATTAAGGAAATAAAAGTTGTATAGAGAACTTTGAATAATTTATTATTTTGGTATTTTCATTCAAAGTTCTCTTAGGAATTTTTGACAAACTGATAATTTTTCAAAATTTCCTATAGCAACCTTTAAAAACCATCCAAAAATACTAAGCGACATGGGAAACAAGTCAAAAGGATTATTTTCAGGAAAGAAACTGAATGAAAGAAGAAACAAAGGCAGATGGCATTACAAGCCATACATAAAAAGGACTTTGAGATTAAAGGAGCGCTCTGACCCGCTTGAGGGAGCATCTCAAGCAAAAGGAATTGTACTTGAAAAAGTGCAGCTTGAGGCAAAGCAGCCAAACTCTGCAATG